>CAZGCF010000205.1:0-3150 GCA_964524095.1 uncultured Campylobacterales bacterium
ATACTTTATTACACCCTTGTTTGACTGTTATTATACTCTATTATACTGTTGTTTTATCTCTTTTATACTAAAATTATACTTTTATTTGAATTTCATTATACTTTATGGTACAATTATAGTTAATAAGCAAGTCAACCCACTGTCTATACAAATCGCTAATGCGATTTGTATAGACAGTGGCGACTTGCAAGGGGGAGCGTACCCCCCTTTGAACCCCCTGATGCCACCGCTAAAACCTACGCTACGCTAACGGTTGGCGGTGGCTATGTTCGGGCTGGAGTGGAGAAAGAAGTTGTTGTGTTTAAAGACAAACACTCTTTTCCCACTCCATCCCAAAAATACCCGACCCGTTAGGGATCGGATAGGAGCGACGCACATGGCGAAAACAAAGCTTTTGACTGTTCGGACAACACCCGAACAGATGAGTAAGTGGAAAGCAGTAGCAAAACAAAACAACATTACATTGTCGGAGCTGATTATTTCAAGGCTAAACAATACTGAAATATGCAACAGCATAGCAAAAAATGAGAGTAGAAAAAAGTTATTGTACGAAATAGCAAAAATTGGAAACAATCTCAATCAAATAGCAAGATCAATAAACATAGCAGTGAAAAAAGATGAACAGATACAAGTGCTTGAAACACTTGCAGAGATAGAAAAAGATTTAAACAAGTTGGTAGAAAATGCTAATTAAATTTATTAACCACAGAGGCACTGGTGACGCAAGATCGGCACAAAATTACTTATTGCAAGATGTAGATCATAAAGGAGAGATCCGACCAGAAGTGGTGGTATTAAAAGGCAATCCAGACATTACAACAGAGTTAGCCAATTCACTAAGTTTTAAACATAAGTATAGGACGGGAGTTTTGGCGTTTAGCCCAAGTGATATGCAAAAAATCGGAGCAGACAAGGAAAAAGTTTTTAATGAGATTTTAGACGAGTGGGAGCAGTTTACATTTGCAGGTATGGATAAAAGCGATTATAGCTATTATGCGGTTTCACATGGCGATCACATACATTTTGTTATAGCGAGAACGCATCTTGGAACAGGAAAAGCATTTAATCCAGCTCCACCGGGTTATTATGAGGTATTCGACAAGTTCAGAGAATATATCAATGCAAAGTATGGTTTTGAGAATCCAGACGAGAAAATATTAGAAGTGGATGAAGATGAAGAGATTGATATTAAAGAGCAGGGAAAACGCAGTATTAACGAGTATAAAAGAGATATAAAAAAGTACATATTGCAAAAAATACAGCAGGGGAAAGTAAAAAATCGTGAAGATATAAAAAGAGAATTTGAAACAGCAGGGTTTGAAATTAATAGGCAGGGGAAAGATTATATATCGATCAAAAAAGGAACATTTAAAGCACGGTTTAGAGGCGGTATTTGGGTAAAAGACTTTAATGCAAATCAATATTTAGATGAAATTAAAGCAGAATTGAAAAAAATGGAAGAAGAAAGTGAGCAGGATCGGAAAGAAAGGTTTGAAAAGCTTAGTCGAGATGTAGAAAAAATCAAGGCAAAGAGATCGGAGTATGTAGCTAATAGGTACTATAAAGATACTAAAGATAATAAGGATAACTTGAATATAAAGGGGATAAACAATGACAGAAATACAGACCAGACTAAAAAAGTTAAGAGAAAAGTTTCAAAAAGAACAGCTAAACAGCGAAATAGTCGAGTTAGTCGAGTTAGGGATAGAATCGTTAGAACAAGAGAGATCAGAGAGAGAAAAAGAGATGAACGCATTAAGCGATACAATCGAAAAACAGAGCGAATTATTGATGACATTGAAGACACAAAACGACGAAATCATCAAATTGCTTACTACTATGAACAACGCAGACGGAGATTACAGCGACGACGATTTATGCAAAGAGTGCAACGAACAATTATCTCTCTTGCAAGATACATTGAAAAACTTGCAAGAGCTGAAAGAGAGCGACAAATAGCTACTAAGGAAGAGATCATCAGGGAGATCGAAAAAATGAACAGTAATGAGGAATTGCAATATTTTAAACAAAATATTGATTTGCAGGAAGTGGCTAAAAGTTTTGGTTATATATTGAGAAAAGATAAAAGCAGTCATAATAGTTGGCAGTATAGAAAAGATGATGAAATTATCGTAATCAAACAAGGCAATAATGGAGCTTGGATATATAACAATTTGAATGACTTCTATGACAAAGGCACAATTATAAACTTTTTGCAAAATCGTGGTATTGGCAATTTAGGGGAAGTTCGGAAGTGGTGCAGAGAGTGGTTAGGTATAGGGGGAACAAATGTAAATGTTACAATGAAACAGAATAATAATGCAGTAGTTAAAAATGTTAAACAGAATGAAATAGATAGAGATAGATTACAAGGAATTTGGAATAAAGTTATAAATACAGAGATAAAAGAGATCAGGAACATAGATAAAGAGATTATACAAGAGGCAATCGATCAGGACGCTATAAAGGTTGATGGTAATACTATTTACTTTAAACTAAAAGATTTAAAAGGCATCTGTGGAATTGATAAAAATATATGGAATGGCAAGAGCTGGGATAAAAGGCTAATTTCAGGTAGTAAAAAAGGTTTATGGAGTTTTGGAACAAAGGCTAAAAATGCGAGTTGGATAGTGATTTGTGAAAGTGCGATAGATGCGATGTCATTTAAACAACTACATAGTAATAAATATGGTGATAAGGTATTGTATATAAGCACAAGTGGACAATATGGTAAAACAAGTTCTGAAATATTGAAAGAGATCGCTAAAGTAGCTAAAAATGCGATATATTTAGTAGCTATGGATAACGACAAAAAAGGCGATGAGTTTGCAGAAATGATACAGAAAGATTTGCAGGAAGTCGGGATTGAAAGTAGTTGCATAGAAAGGATTAAATCAAAAAGTAAAGATTGGAATGATGATCTTAATAAAGCTAAACAGCAACAAGTTAAGCATAAACAGAGAAGTGGTTTAAAAATTGGTTAATTTGCCAAAATGACAGTCATATTCCACGCATTTTTAAACAATATGCATATAGGAAAGTATTCCTTACATATTATAGGTTAATATCCTATTATAGATAATACAATGTTACATTGTAACATTATTTGAAAACTTAGATTTTCAATACTAATTTTTAGTAAATTAGTTT
>CAZGCF010000206.1:0-3148 GCA_964524095.1 uncultured Campylobacterales bacterium
TTACCATCTATCAATTCAGCACTATCTTTTAAAGAGTCAATATCCATATTGCATTGAGGGCAAAAAACTTTGCCTTTCTTAAAAGATACAGGCTTACCATCTTCACTTTTGATGGGAGAGTTTCCGCCTCTACTGTCACATCCAACAATAAAGAGCGACAATAAAAGCAAGACTACCCATCTCATAGCCACACCCCGTTTGTTAGATAGTAACTTAAGCAATAGTATGATACTAAAATTAAGTATAAACTATCCAAAATTATAGAGATTTTCAGCCACTTTTTACCATCTTTGAAACCCAACTTTTCAGATATATAAGCCGATACTCCTAAAAAGGTACCTCCAAAGAGTGTAATATATAGAAGATACCCTATATAGTTGTAATCACTCTGAAGCAGACAGAATGGGCAGTGATGGTGAGGCTGTTCATAAACATAGGTGGAGAAGAATACAATTAAAGAGATTATAGAAACTGGAATAAAAATCAGATTAAAGAGTGCTGTAAAAAAGCTCTTTTTATATAGGTATGATATAACGATCAAGATATAGTTACCATAAAAAAATGAGAGTATCAGTGAGGTTGGCAACTCTATAAAAACTGAAACAGGCGAACTCTTAGCAGCTGAAAAGAGTGTACCGCAACAACTTACAATAACTTCAGGATTGATCCCACCTAAATGTAGAACCTCCAAAATAGTTTCAATAAGAAGCAGTGGAAAGATTGTGATAAAAAAGAGAAACTTCTGCTTAGTAAACGGATAGTCAGGCTTTTTCATATCGATATGGTTTACTACCAACCAAAAGCCAAAGAGGTATAGATCAAATATCTTTACTATAAATAAAGGCTCCCCATACTTAGTGGCATTTGTAACACCGGCGGCACACATAGCACCCGGCAAAATGTTTGATAACTGATCTAACGTATAGATAAAATAGAGAAACAAGAGCAGTTTAAGATAGAAGATATACTTTATAATTACAGCTACTAGGTATGCTCTCTTCTCTAAGATATACTGCTCTTTTGTTGTAGAGTCTATATCCCACCCTCTTACAATTTGGATGGAGATTATAAGAGACAGAATTGCAAAAATAGTAAATATCACATCAAGGATCAATATTGCTAAACAGTCTGGGCTTAAAAGATTCACTCTATCCTTCCATTATGAATAGTCAACTCTCTATCTGTAATTGGCAAACCAAAAAATATGGGATCGTGCGTAGCAATTATGATAGTTTTTCCCTTTAGCTTAATATTTTTTATATACTCCAAAAACTGCATAGACAACTTCTCATCAAGGTTTGCGGTAGGTTCATCAGCTAATAAGACTAACGGATCATTTACAAGGGCTCTAGCAATTGCACACCTTTGCTGTTCACCACCTGAGAGACTCTTAACCAACTCACCACTCTTGTGACCTATAGAAAACTCTTCTAATACCCTATTTACCTTTAAGTTAAGCTCATCTTCACTTAGATTTTCAGGAATTAAAGGTGTAACTATATTTTCATATACAGTAAGGGTTGGTATGAGGTTGAACTTTTGAAAGATAAAGCCAATATTTTCACGCCGAAAGAGAGAGGCAAAATCGTCAGGCAATTTAGAGATCCTTTTACCTGCAACTACTACCTCTCCAAATGTAGGCTTTTGCAGTGCCGCTATGATTGAAAGCAGTGTACTCTTACCACTTCCGCTAGGTCCCTTTAGAATAACCAATTCACCTCTCTTTACCTCTAAAGAGACTTCACTTAATGCTCTTACAGCACCTTGATTGAAGATCTTAGTTACACCCTTTACTTCAATCATCTTATAACCTCGTCAGCATCTAATGTAGCGGCTCTCCAAGCTGGAATAATATTGGCGGCAATATAGATTGGAATAGTTGTAAAGAAAATTAGTGCAAAGACTCCACCATCTAAAACAAACGGTAAATCAAAAGATGGTTTTAATACAGAGTAACCCATAAAGAGATCACGCATTAGTGGAGCTTGCAGACCAAAAACATAACCCAAAGCCAAAGTTACTCCAAGAAGGTAAGCCAAACCTGAAATGATCAAACTCTCTAAAAGTTTTACTTTCAGTATATCATCAATCTTCCATCCAACAGCTTTAAGAACTCCTATCTCACGCCTCTCTTCACTACTCAATCCGCTTGCTTTATCATAGATAATTATGAAAAAGGTGAAGATAGAGACAATAAAGAGTGCTAAGAATAGACCACTCTTATAGTTAAAGACATTTACATAGCTACTCTTTAAATCATCTTTTGTTATAACACGCGTATCAGGAAAGATCTCTTTTATCTTTTTAGCAATAGTGGGTACTTCATCTTTGTTTGCAACTCTGACAACCAAATCGACAGCTTTACTATCATCTATTCCAAAAACATCACGCACTAATTCGTTATCCATTAAAATAATATCATTACTCTCTAACGATGTTGAAGGTTTAAAAGTACCAACAATCTTTACCTTCTTAAGCGTACCATTGGGCTTTACAAAATAGAAGTAGTCGCTAAAGAAGATCTTTTTTAACTCATTCAAAACACCCTCTCCAACGACCATACAATCTTCACTAACAAACTTCTCTGAAAAGTTATCTACAACGCTATTTAACTCATCCTTATACTGTTTAGAGAAGCTCTCTACCCCTACAATACTAAAATTTACTCCCAATGTTGGCAGATAGTAGTATCCCCAAACTCTAGGAATTACATCAATTACTCCAAATATATTGCTAATCTCTTCTACTCTGCTTACATCTATATCTGTCTGCCTACCTGCAACAATTCGCTGTACAGTAATATCTGGTAAAGATTTTAATGTAGCAAACATTTCACTTTTCAAAGAGTTTGTGATCATAAATATAGAAGATAGGATAAATATAAGAAAGGTAAATACTATAAAGATAAAAAAGTTTTTACTACTACGCCTTGTTAATGAACTTAAAGCAAAAGATAAAAAGTATCTCATTTACCCTCTTTAATAGCTGGATAGTAGGTGAAGCTAGCAGGAAAGTAGTCTAATATTTCAGGACCTTCATTAAATGGTGAGTAAACATCACTAAGAGTTCTATATCTTATAAAACGTGCTTCTGATGCTATGCTAAGATCTGGAAGCCCAACTATATAAACGAAGTTTCTCTTTATCTT
>CAZGCF010000207.1:0-3107 GCA_964524095.1 uncultured Campylobacterales bacterium
ACTGCATTAATTTGTTGGGGAAAAGAAGATAGTGCTACACCACTTGAAGCTGGTAAAAAAATTGAAAGCTTAATGCCTAATGCCAATCTTAAAGTTTTTGAAGGAGATCACTACTTCTTTTTAAAACAGAAAGATGAAGTAATTAAAACAATAGAAGAGTTTTTAATAAAAAGGAATAGACAATGACCTTAACACTGCTTTTGCTAATATCTCATATTTTACTTATTCTCTCGTTAGGGTGGTATTTAGCTACTAACTTGCAATGGTACAGTTACAAAATAGAACGTGTAATTTTACACCATACAAAGTATCACTGGCACATTATCTACTTTTTAATTCCACTTTTTGCCTACTACTTTACAGGTATCTATTTTTGGATCTACTTCTATTTTGCTTACCTGCCATCTCTTTGGCTCTGGAATAAAAAACTTGATAAAAAGTTGGTAATTACAGGACGAATAAAGAGATTTTTTGCACTACTTCTTATGCTTACAATTTTTCAAGATATTTTATGCCTTGCTAAAGAGGCATGTCAAGTATTTGGAGTAATTTTGCCATTGACAATGACTATAATAGGCTCAATGATGATAGAGAAAGTTCTATTTCATGGCTTTAAAATAAAAGCAAAAGAGAAGCTAAAAAAGATGGATAATCTTATCATTATCGGTGTTACAGCAAGTTATGGCAAAACAAGCATAAAAAACTTTATTGCACAAATTCTTGGCAATGAAAGAAAAGTATATGCTACACCAAGAAGTGTTAATACTCTTGGTGGTGTAATGAAAGATATAAATGACGATCTACCTGAAGATACTGAAGTTTATATCGTTGAAATGGGAGCAAGGGGACCTGGAGATATAGCTGAAATTACAGAGTTTGTTCAGCCACACTACGCTGTGGTTGGTGTCATAGGTCCTCAGCATATAGAGTATTTTAAAACGCTTGAACGCATAAGAAATACAAAAATGGAGATTTTGTCAAGTAAAAGATTAGAGCACGCTTGGGTACATACATCTGCTAATGTTAAACCATATGAGAAGGTTACAGTTTTTGGTGATGAGATTAAAAATATCAATGCTACATTAGAGGGCGTTGAGTTTGACCTTCAGCTGTCGCAAGGTACATTGCATCTGAATATTCCAATTCTTGGTAAGTTTAATGCAATCAATGTTACAGCTGCACTTCACGTGGCTAATGCTCTTGGTATTCCTTACGAAAAAGCTGTTACATATGCTAAAAATCTTCAACCGGTAGAGCATCGTCTGCAACGTATTGAAGCAAATGGGAAAGTGATCCTTGATGATAGTTTTAATGGAAATATTGATGGAATGCTTAACTCTTTTGAACTTGCTTTACAACACTCTGGACGTAAAGTACTTGTAACTCCGGGTCTTGTTGAAAGTGACATTAAACTAAATGAAAAAGTAGCAAAAAAGGCAGATGAAATTTTTGATCTGATAATAGTAACAGGTAAGATAAATCAAGAAACTTTCAAAAAGATAGTTGATAATAAAAAGTTACATACATTAAATGATAAATCTAAAATGCAAGAGTTGTTAGCAGAGCTGACAAAACCTGGCGATTTGATACTCTTTGCCAATGATGCACCTAATTTTATATAGGAGTCAATAATGCTTAAACTTTCCTATTGGATTGATGAACTGAGTAAGCGGGCAGGGACGTTAGGTGCTATTGCCACTTTTGTCTTAGCACTTTTGATCGTATATGATGCTTCTATGCGATACATCTTTAACGAAGGTTCTGTAGCACTTCAAGAGTTGGAGTGGCACCTTTTTGATATTCTATTTTTATTGGGTCTTTCATATGCACTAAAACACAACAAACATGTAAGAGTAGATCTCTTTTATGCTAGGATGTCTGCAAAATTTAAAGAGATAGTGCAGATTATAACTATGATCTTTTTCGTTATTCCGTTAGGTTTGTTAGTGGTATGGTTTAGTTGGGATTTTGTACTTCAAAGTTTTATGCAAGGTGAAATGAGTCCTGATCCAGGCGGACTCTGTTGTCGTTATATTATTAAATCATTTGTAATCATTAGCTTCATTTTGCTCATACTGCAAGCTGTAAGTGAAACAATTAAGTCTTACTATAAAATCAAAAGAAATATCTAAAAAAATATATATTACAATACATAAAAAAATATATATTTAAAAGAGGTTAAAATGGTTACATATGCAAGAGAAGAGATGGTTGGCATTACAGAACTTACAAAATCTTTGGGAAAATATCTCGATAAAGTAGTTAGCCATAGATTAAATAAATTAGCAATAGTCAGAAGAAATGAACCTGAAGCGGTGATAATACCCATTGAAGAGTATGAATATATGAGAAAAATGGCAGATATTGCCGAAGATATGGAGATAGCAGAGACTATTAAAAAGAGAATGTTAGATCCCAAAAATCCGCCGAAGTTTATAAGTCATGAAGAGATGATGGAGAGATTGAGAAAAGCAGGGTACGATGTATAGACTCAAGTTTTTTGATGAAGTTTATAACGATATTGTAAACCTACCTCAAGATATAGGATATGAGGTTATAGACTATTTTCAAAAATACCAAAAAAACCCTTACAAATACTCAAAACCGCTCTACAATCAAGGCGGTTTAAATCTTGAAGGTTACAGAAAGACTTATGTTGCAAATGCTACACATAGAATAGTGCTAAAAATTGAAGAAGATGAAGTAAAAATCGTTGAAGTTGTAGCAGTAGGTAAAAGGGAAGATAAAGAGGTATATAAAGCTGCAGTCAAAAGATTGGAAAAATCTTAATATAAAAACCCAAAAATCCAAAGAGAAATTTTAGCAGTCAGCCCAACATTTAAATCATAATTTCTTTTATCTTATAAAATTCACAATATTTTGAAGTATATTTTGTATTTTATTAACCTTTTGGCTTTTAGTAAAATGTATTTTACTATATTATACTGTAAAAGTAAAATAGCTTTTATTTTAATATATAACTTTAGAAATGGTTTTTACTTCTCTTGCATCATAATGTGTTATAAATAGTAATTTGCTAAAATACTATTTAAATTAAAAAGACTAAGAAAAGAGTTAAACAATGATCGGTATGCTAATGTTTCTAA
>CAZGCF010000208.1:0-3098 GCA_964524095.1 uncultured Campylobacterales bacterium
CTAGCCCTACATGAAGTACTAGACAGAGATGAGCTAACTGAGGATTGTCATTAACAATTACAATACCATCAAAAAGAGAAACTATCTGTTTCAATCTTCTCTCTACTTCAACTAAAGAGCCACTCTTATTTCTATATTGTATAATCTTTGCATCAACACTTTTAGCTCTTTTAATAAAATCTTTTATACTCCAGCTATGCTTTTGCAAAGATGATTCATCTAACAGTGCATAAATTTTCAATTTTCTATACTCGATTTAGAATCTTTATCTTTTGTGCTACTAAAAAACTTAAGTAGAGTAGCTACACACTCTTTTAGATCGCGTCGTTGTACAACTTTATCTATTAGACCATGCTCTAGTAAAAACTCTGAACGCTGAAAACCTTCAGGCAAATCTGCTCCAATTGTCTGCTTAATTACTCTCTGTCCAGCAAATCCTATAAGGGCTTCCGGCTCTGCTATTATAATATCACCAAGCATAGCAAATGATGCTGATACTCCACCCATAGTTGGATCTGTAAGTATAGATATAAAAGGGAGTTTTTCATCATCTAGTTTTGCTAATGCGGCACTAGTCTTAGCCATCTGCATTAAAGAGTATGTACTCTCTTGCATTCTAGCGCCACCACTTGCACTTACAATAACAAGACCGCACCTCTTCTCTAAAGCACGATTAACTGCTCTAACAATCTTTTCACCCTCAACCGATCCTAAACTTCCACCCATAAAAGAGAAGTCAAAGACAACAAGTTCAACAGGCTCTCCATCTATTTTACAGGAACCACTAACAACAGATGAAGTTCTTCCACTCTTTTTCTTTGCCTCTTCTAACCTCTTTTTATAACTCTTTTTATCAACAAACTTAAGTGGATCAACCGGTTCTAGATTGCTGTCATGCTCTACAAAAGTTCCCTCATCAGCTAAAAGTTTTACTCTTTGATCAGCCGACAGACGCATATGGTAGCTACACTTTGGACAAACATAATGGTTTGCATCGATCTCTTTATAATACATTAAAGCATTACATTTTGTACACTTGATCCAGTGTGCCGGAGCCTCTGCTGGCTTAGGGCGCTCTTTTCTAATGCTTTTAAAAATATTTCCAAAATTCATCTATTATCCTTTTTGAGCAAGTGCAAGATGATATAGTTTCTGTGCTAGTTGAGCAGATTTTGCTACAATCAGTAGCTCCTCCTCCTCAATAATTTCCAATCCTTCACACATCCAAAGCGCCGCTTTAAAGTCATATCGGCGTCTTGAACCTATAAAGATAACAAAATTTACATAGTGTGCATAAGCTAAAGAGAGTGCAACTGCACCAGGAGATCTAAATTTTAATCCACTATTTACAAGAGCTTGAGAAAGAGTTGGGTATGCATACGCTTTTTCAAATTTTCCTACCATTGCATCACCTCTTTTAATAACAGGCTCAAATCTCTCTTCATTAAGCTTACCATACATTAATTTTGAATCAATTTTATAAAAAAAGTCTCCATTAGCCAAATTGACAACTACAGCCTCTTCAACACTTCCATCCCTCACAAGTGCAATCGAGGAGCCGTAGTATGGTAAACCTGAAATTGCATTATCACTACCATCAATAGGATCTATTACTACTCTTTTTGTTGAGTTGTTACCAATTATCCCACTCTCTTCTGAATCGATCTGTCCAAATTTACTTAATGACTCTATATATATAGATTCTGCCAAAGAGTCAATCCCTGCTGTTTTATCACCTCCAGCCCCTACATCTGAATGGATAGAATAGCTAACTTGCCATCCGTTAGAGAGTATTTCATATATCCTGCGTGCAGAAGATTGAACCTCTTTGACAAATGGAGTCAATAGATTATCCCAATAGACTTTTTATTATAGATTTAGCAGCTTCCCTGCCATCATAAACTGCCGTTACTACAAGGTGAGCACCGCGTCTGCAATCTCCACCAGCATAAACACCTTTAGTAGATGTCTCAAAATTTTCATCTACCTCAAATCCACCCCAAGAGTTTGTCTCTATTCCATTTGCAGATAAAAACTCAAATGGAACCGGAGTAAATCCAAGTGCAAAAATCACTACATCTGCATCAACTCTAAACTCACTCCCCTCGATCTCTTTAAGGCGCTGACGACCACTCTCAACCGGTTCACCTAAAGCAGTTTTTAGCATCTCAATTCCAATAACTTCACCCTCATTATTTACAAGAACCTGTTTTGGAGAGGCGTTGAAAATAAAGTCAACTCCCTCCTCTTTTGCATTCAGATACTCTTTACGAGATCCAGGCATATTTCTAGCATCACGTCTATAAAGGCAAGTTACACTTCTTGCACCTTCACGCAGTGATGTACGAACACAATCCATTGCAGTATCACCACCACCAACTACTACAACACGTTTATCTTTTACATCAATTTTACTTTGATATGGATCTCCAAACTCTTTACGTTGAACATTCACTAAAAGATCCATCGCCATCATACAACCTTTGGCACTCTCATTTGGAATACCAGGACGTCTTTGTTTAGTTGCACCTACACCAATAAAGACTGCATCAAAATCTCTTGTCAATTCATCAAATGGCTTATCTTTTCCAACTTCAACCCCATAGTGAATCTTAAGACCTGCCTCTTCCATCCACTTGACACGACGTAAAACTACACTCTTATCAAGCTTAAAACCAGGAATACCATAAGTTAAAAGTCCTCCAGGTCTATCAGCACGCTCAAATATCTCAACATCTATACCTGCACGAAGCAAGAATGTTGCCGCAGATAGTCCTGCTGGTCCTGCACCAACAATAGCAACCTTTTTACCTGTTTTACCTTCAGCAAATTTAGGTTTCAATCCAGCCTTAAAACCCTCCTCATTTATAAATGTCTCAACAGGTCCAATAGTAATTGCACCATAACCATCATTAAGAGTACAATCACCCTCACACAACCTATCATGAGGGCAGATGCGTCCCATAATTTCTGGGAATGGTGAAGGCTCATTTGAAAGGTTAAAAGCCAACTCAAGATTTTTATCTGCTACAGCCTTTAACCATTGAGGAATATAGTTGTGCAATGGACACTTATTGTGACAGTATGGATCACCACAC
>CAZGCF010000209.1:0-3087 GCA_964524095.1 uncultured Campylobacterales bacterium
ATGAGAGTATATAACTCAATTTTTTTACTCTTAAGCATCTCAAAAAATTGAAGAAGACTTTTGCTATAACGTAGCATCTTAAAAGCTCTAAAGAGTACAAAGACTCTTAAAACCCTTATTTCTCTATAGCTTGGTAAAATTGCAATTAGATCTATTACTGCAGGCACAGAAGTCATATATGCCCACTTATTAGATGCTATCTTTTTAAGTACCTTTGTTATTTTAAAAGGTTTTTCAAAAAATTGAGACTCTTCATACTCATTAATTATAATCTTGTGTATATCATCATGTACCCATAAACGTAAAAGATACTCTACTATAAAAATAGTGGTAACAATAT
The DNA here is from genome assembly GCA_964524095.1 of uncultured Campylobacterales bacterium. Classification (GTDB taxonomy): domain Bacteria; phylum Campylobacterota; class Campylobacteria; order Campylobacterales; family Hydrogenimonadaceae; genus Hydrogenimonas. Next base: position 341 of record CAZGCF010000209.1, read on the forward strand.
AAAGATCGTAATAGTCTAACCAATCAGCAACATGCTCTCTTACATCTATTACCAAAATTGAAACACTTGAGAGTATTATTAATACCATGAAGATATCAAAAATCTTTTTATATGGGTAGCTATCATTATTTAATATGTTATTGAAGAATCTTTTTACCTTCTGGTACCAATATGCACTCTCTAAAAAATAAGAGAATGCAACTAAATATTTAACTATAATATTTTTCAAGATTTAAGCCACTCTTTTAGTAGTTGATTTACTTTTCCAGGATTAGCAGAGCCTTTTGAAGCTTTCATAACCTGTCCAACAAAAAAGCCAAAAAGCTTCTCTTTACCAGCTTTGTACTCTTCTACTTTATCTTTATTATTAGTTAAAACTTCATCAATAAGAGCTAAAATTGCACTATCATCACTAACCTGCTTTAAACCAAGTTTTTCTATAACATCATCAACATCTGCACCTTGGTTTTCAAAGAGATAGTCAAGAACATCTTTACCTGCTTTAGCACTAATAGTACTCTCTTCTATTCTTTTTACAATCAATGCTAACTGTTTAGCATTAACAGGAGAGGTCTCAACTGTCATACCACCTTTTAGCCTTCCTTGAAGCTCAATTGTAAGCCACTTTACTGCCTCTTTAGGGTTTGCACCCTCTTCTATCATCTCTTCATAGAAACGTGCCATCTCAACTTCAGATGTTATGACAACGGCATCATATTCACGAATTCCAAAATCTTTAACATATCTTGCTCTTTTAGCATCAGGCATTTCTGGTATATTCTTAGCCTCTTCAATCATCTCATCATCAAGAATTACAGGAAGAAGATCAGGCTCTGGGAAGTAACGGTAGTCTGCACTATCCTCTTTACCCCTCATAGAGCGGGTTTCACCTTTTACTGTATCGAATAGTCGCGTCTCTTGCCATACCTCTTCATCATAAACACCATCTTCCCAAGCCTCTATCTGACGCTGAACTTCATAATCAATAGCTTGATGTATAAAGCGGAAACTGTTCATATTTTTAATCTCTACACGAGTATAGAGTTTATCATCCCCTTTTGGTCGAATAGAGACATTAACATCACATCTAAAAGAGCCCTCTTGCATATTTGCATCGCTGATACCAAGATACCTTACGATTGAGTGAAGTTTTTTAAGATAGCGTACTGCTTCATCAGCACTTCTCATATCAGGTTCACTAACAATTTCAAGTAGTGGTGTTCCTGCACGATTCAAGTCAACTAAAGAATGATCTCCTTCATGAGAGTTTTTACCTGCATCCTCTTCAAGATGTGCACGCGTAATTCCAATACGTTTTTGGGTTCCATCATCAAAATCGATCATCAAATGACCATTCTCTACAATAGGTATCTCAAATTGACTAATTTGATACCCCTTTGGAAGATCTGGATAGAAATAGTTTTTGCGGTTAAAAACAGACTTTTTATGGACTGTAGCTGAGATAGCATTACCAAACATCATCGCCTTTTTTACTGCCTCTTTATTTAAAACAGGCAATGCACCTGGAAGACCTAAACATACAGGACAAGTATGACTATTTTGATGATCAGCAAAACTTGTAGCACAATTACAGAATATTTTTGTTTTTGTATTTAATTGAACATGAACTTCTAAACCTATAATAACTTCAAACATATTTGAAAATTCCTTACAATTTTATTTTATGAAATATCGAATTGATGCAAAGCCATCAACTCCAACACCTTTTACAGCTTCTATATGCGATTCAGTAATAATACCGCCCAATGCAAAAAGTTTGACTGCTATTTTACCTTTAATTTCTTTTAACTTCTCTAAACCTTTAGGGTTTCCTTTACCTGGTGTTTCAAAAATTGGGCTATAAGTAATAGCATCAGCCCCCTCCTTCTCTGCAAAAGTTGCCTCTTCCAAAGAGTGTGTACTTGCTATAACCCAAAGCCCTTTTGATTTTGCATCACCTATTTTATCCAAAGATGAAGATGGCAAATGAACACCAAATGCACCTAAGTTTAGAGCTAACTGATAATCAGTATGCAATATAAACTTAGTTAAAGGATATTCTGACTGGATCGAGAGAAAACTTTTCGCCAACTCTACATATTTATCTGTTTTTTTATCTCTAAGAGAGACTATATCAACTCTTTTTTGTAGTAAAACTTTTTTAAGGGTTTCTTGTAGAGTTTTTTGGTTAGAGGTATAATATTTTGGATCAGTTATCGCGTAATGAAGCATTATTTGATGATTCCAATAACTCTTTTATTGATAAGAGTATATCAGTCTGTTTTCTTAATTCTCTATGCTTTTCATATTGTAAAGATGCTAACTCAAGTATTACAACAAAAAAGAGACCCAATAGAGAACCAACAATACCAGCTAAAAGTGCGACTACTATCCCAAAAGGAAGAAAAGACCAAAAAAGAAGACCTGCACCTAAAAGAACGAGAGCCCAAGAGGCTCCCAAAAGAAAGCTGATAACTGTTTCAGATATTGAAAATTTCAAGAGTCCTCCACTATTAGTGAGACTCTTCTTCTAAAAGTACAGCACCCGCCAAATATACGTAAGTAAGAATCATAAAGATAAATGTTTGTAAAATAGCAGAAAATGAAAGAAGTAAAAAGGCTGGTAAAGGTACTATCCAAGGTGCCAACATTAATAGTACCCATAAGAATAGATAATCACCCTTAATATTACAAAAAAGACGGAAAGAGAGCGAAATAATACGAGATATATGAGAAACTATCTCAAT
>CAZGCF010000210.1:0-3085 GCA_964524095.1 uncultured Campylobacterales bacterium
GGAAGTTATTATATGTACCTCCACACAAATTGAGTTAATAATTAATATTATAATACTAAATCCTATTTCTAACTAAATACAAAACTAATGTACCACTAACTGCAACCAAAATTACTGAAGCACCTGTTGAAAGATCATACCAGTATGCCAAGAATAGTCCGGCAATGATATAGATAATAGAGAGTATGATAGAAATAATCATCATACTACTAAGTGATTTAACATACATTTCACTGGAAAAACTTGGCATAGTAAGCAAGGCAATTACCATAATAAGTCCTACAAGACGCATAGCAAAAACAACTGTAAAAGCTACCAAAATAAGTAAAAGAAGATGTAAAGCCCAAGTTTTTACACCTTGAACTTTTGCAAAAACTGGATCAAAACTAAGAGCCATAAAATCGTAGTAAAAGTACCATACTAAACCTATTACTACAATATCAAAAAGCCCCATCCACAAAAGATCTTCACTACCGACTGCCAAAATAGACCCAAATAGAAAGCTCATCAAGTCAACATTGTATCCGGGTGTCAAATCGCTTAAAATAACTCCAATTGCCATACCAACCGCCCAAACTATACCAATAGCTGTATCTGATCGACTTGAAAATCTAAATGAGATAAAAGAGATAATAACTGCTGCAATAAGAGCCGCAACTGTGGCACCAAGCAAAATAGAGAACCCAAAAAATATAGCTGCACCAACACCACCATATGTAGAGTGTGCAATACCGCCACTCATAAATGTCATCTTATTTGCCATAGTCAAAGGACCAATAAGCCCAATTGATATGGCTATCAAAACTCCTGCAATCAATGCATGCTGAAAAAATGGCATTTGAAGAGCTTCAAGCATGCTTACACTCCTTGGTACACTCAATTTTACGACCTAAATCAGCCCAAAACTCTGCTCCGCAGTAGTGTCCTTCATGATCTTGAAGCTGATGTTTTATCTGATACCTTGTATGAGAGTCTATATTATGCATTACGGCACTTTTATGAACATAAACTGCATGCTTGGCATACCCCATAACCATACTCATATCGTGACTTACAACTATGATAGTCTTTTCTCTGTTTAACTCTTCAAGAAGTTCAAATATTTCACGCTGTCCTATAAAATCTATACTGGCTGTAGGCTCATCAAGCATTAATATATCAGGTTCACTGCAAAGTGCTCTGGCAATGAGAACCCTCTGACGCTGACCACCGGATAGTTCTGCAATTCTTCGAGTTGCAAAGTTTTCCATCTTTACTCTCTCAAGAGAGTCCATAGCCTTTTTTATTAATATATCATCATACCTTCTTAGTCTATTCCGTTTATGAAGAAGCCCCATTAAAACAACATCTAAAACAGTAATAGGAAAATCTAAATTATGTGCTGTCTCTTGCGGAACATACCCTATGATAGTTCCATTTTCATGTGGAGGCTTTCCAAAGAGAAGTATCTCTCCTTTGCTAGGAATTAAAATTCCCATCATAAGTTTAAGTAATGTACTCTTTCCACCACCATTAGGTCCTATAATTGCAAGGAAGTCTCTCTTTTCGACCTCTAGTGATACATCTTCAAGTACTAACTGTCCATCATATGAAAAAGATAGATTTGATACTTTTACAACAGCTGAACTCATCTATTCGCTTTACAAATATTTTTGGCAATTTGAATAAGATTTTCAGCCCAGTTTGTAGCAACTGGATCAGCTTCAACAATCTTTGCACCAATGGAATCGGCTATAACTTTTGCTGTACGTTTTGAGAACTGAGGTTGAACAAAAACTATTTTTACACCCTCCTCTTTGGCTTCGTGAATAATATTGACCAACTCTTTTGACTTTGGTTCTTTACCCTCCACTTCAATTGGTATCTGCTCTAAGCCATAATCCTTGGCAAAATAGCCCCAAGATGGGTGAAATACCATCATTGCTTTGCCTTGGCACGGTTTTAAAATTTTTACAAGTCTTACATCAAGCTCATCAATCTCTTGTTCAAACTTTTTCAGATTATTTTCATAAACCGTTTTATGCTTTGGATCTATTTTTTTCAATGCATCAGCAATATTTTTAGCTTGAATTTTTACAAGAGTGGGACTTAACCAAATATGCGGATCAAGTGTTGATGATGAGTGTTGGTGATGGTTGTGGTGGTGCTCTTGCATTGGAAGTTTCTTAATCCCTTTAGAAGTATCGTAGAGCAACATATTTGGATTTTGTGCTTTAAAACGAGGAAGCCAAGCTTTTTCAAATGGAACACCTATTGAAAAATAGATTTGTGCCTTGGTTATTTTCTTCATTTGAGATGGCTTAGGTTCATAGACGGCTGGACTTGCTCCAGGTGAAACCATAACAGTTACATCAACCAAATCTCCAGCAATCTTTTTGACAAAAGTTTTTTGAGGCAATATACTGACAACAACATTAACCTTACCAAACAATAAAGCAGGTACAAATGTCAAGAAACATAACACTAAAACTCTATTCATATAATATCTACCTCAACTCCACTAAACATTTTTTGAATAATAGCGTGCAACATCATCCATCTTTCGACCCATATTTAAAAGCATCATATCAGCTATTACCAGTGCAGCCATTGCCTCTGCAACAACAGATCCTCTAATAGCAACACAAGGATCATGTCGTCCTTTAAGCTTACAAGTGACCTCTTCACCGTGAATATTTATAGTTTTCATCGGTTTAAAGATAGATGGTGTCGGCTTGAAATATACTTTAATGTCTAAAGTGTCTCCACTGCTTATACCACCAAGTGTTCCACCGGCGTGATGAGTAATAAAACCCTCTTTTGTCATCTCATCATTGTTTTCACTACCATACAACTTGGCAGATTCAACACCCTCTCCTATCTCAACACCTTTAACAGCATTAATACCCATCATAGCTTCAGCCAACACTGCATCAAGTTTATAGTAAATTGGTTCACCAAGCCCTACAGGAACACCGGTTGCACGTACAAGTGCTGCTCCACCAATACTGTCATGAGCATCTTTTGCTTTTAAGATCGCCTCTTTCTGCTCTCTTTCAACTTGACTATCTAAAGCAAAAATTTCACTTGTTTTGGCATATTCAAA
>CAZGCF010000211.1:0-3077 GCA_964524095.1 uncultured Campylobacterales bacterium
GCGAAGGATAAGTAATGGGTCAGAAAGTCAATCCGATTGGTTTGCGCCTGGGAATTAACCGAAACTGGTCATCTCGCTGGTACCCAAATTGGCAGCGTGTTCCTGCATTTATTGCAGAAGATGACAAAATCCGCAAGTTTCTTAAAAAAGAGCTTTACTATGCGGGTATTGCAGATATTATTATAGAGCGTACTGCAAAGCGCCTTCGCGTGACTATCGTAGCAGCACGCCCTGGTATTATCATCGGTAAAAAAGGTTCTGATATCGAAAAATTGAAGACTCGTCTTCAAAATATGGTTCAGAAACCTGTTGCTCTAAATATTCGTGAAGAGAAGCGACCACAAGCTTCTGCACAGCTAGCTGCCGAAAATGTAGCAACTCAGCTTGAGAGACGTGTTGCATTTCGTCGTGCAATGAAAAAAGTGATTCAAGCGGCACAAAAAGCTGGTGCAAAAGGTATTAAAGTTCAAGTAGCTGGTCGTCTTGGTGGTGCTGAGATGGCACGTACAGAGTGGTATCTTGAGGGACGAGTTCCATTGCATACACTTCGTGCAAAAATCGATTACGGTTTTGCTGAAGCTCACACTACATACGGAATCATCGGTGTAAAAGTATGGATCTTCAAAGGTGAGGTTCTTCAAAAAGGAATTCAGCCTGATCCAGTAGAAGAGAAACGCGGTAGCCGTGGACGCGGTCGTGGTCGAGGGAGGAACTAATTATGTTGATGCCTAAAAGAACAAAATACCGAAAACAGCAAAAGGGTCGTAACCGCGGAAAAGCGTATCGTGGTAACAAACTTGCTTTCGGAAGCATTGGGATCAAAGCAATTGAAGCTGGTCGAATTGACAGTCGTCAGATCGAAGCGGCTCGTGTTGCTATGACTCGTCATGTAAAACGTTCAGGTAAAGTTTGGATTCGTGTATTCCCAGATAAACCACTTACTGCGAAGCCACTCGAAACGAGAATGGGTAAAGGTAAGGGTTCTGTTGACAAGTGGGTTATGAATGTAAAACCTGGCCGTATTATTTATGAGATGGCTGGTGTTGAAGAGAAGCTAGCACGTGAAGCGTTGACGCTAGCTATGCACAAACTCCCTTTCAAAACAAAAATTGTAACGCAAGAGGCTAGCAATGAAATATACTGAGATTCAAGATAAGAGCTTGCAAGAGCTTGAAGGGATGTTGAAAGAGAAGAAGATGGAGCTGTTTGAGCTTAAACTTAAGCTTAAAACTATGCAGCTTTCAAACCCAAATGAGATTCGTGCATGCAGAAAAGATATTGCACGCATCAAGACTGCCATTAGTGCGCAGAAGAATGCATAAGGATTAGATTATGGCGTCTCATAAACGTATTATTCAAGGAACCGTTATCAAAAAAGCGGGTGATAAGACAGCGACAGTATTGGTAGAGCGTCGCGTTATGCACCCACGATACCACAAGACGGTAAAACGCTTTAAAAAATATCTCATCCATGATGAGAAGAATGCAACTAAAGTGGGTGATGTGGTTACAGCGATCGAGTGCCGACCGATCTCTAAAACCAAGTCATTCCGCCTCAAAGAGATTGTAAGCTCAGGAGTCGGATCATGATTCAAAGTTTCACAAGACTAAATGTCGCTGACAACAGCGGTGCTAAAGAGATCATGTGTATTAAGGTTCTCGGTGGTAGTAAACGACGTTATGCAAGTGTAGGTGACGTAATTGTTGCTTCTGTAAAAAAGGCACTTCCTAACGGAAAAGTTAAAAAAGGTCAAGTTGTCAAAGCGGTAGTTGTTCGAACTAAAAAAGAGATTCAAAGAGAGAATGGTTCTCTAATTAGATTTGATGACAATGCTGCTGTTATTCTTGACAACAAAAGAGAGCCTATCGGTACACGTATTTTTGGTCCAGTAAGTCGTGAAGTTCGTTATGCAAACTTCATGAAGATTGTTTCGCTCGCACCGGAGGTTCTATAATGGCTAAGAAGTTTAAGATCAAAAAGGGCGATACTGTAGAGATTATCGCCGGAGATGACAAGGGCAAAAAAGCGGAAGTTCTTAAAGTACTTCCTAAAAAAGATGCCGTTATCGTTGCAGGATGCAAAGTTGTTAAAAAGGCTGTTAAGCCAACAGAGCAGAATCCTGAAGGCGGATTTGTTACTAAAGAGATGCCTATTCACATCTCTAACGTACGCAAAGTAGAAGGTGCATAAGATGTTGAGACTCAAAGAAAAATATAATGAACTCAAGCCTGCTTTACAAGAAGAGCTTGAGCTTAAAAACCCTATGCTGATCCCAGCATTAGAAAAGATTGTGATCAGTGTTGGTTGTGGTAAAGATGCTAAAGATACAAAACTAATTCAGAATATAGCAGATACAATCACAGTTATTGCTGGTCAAAGAGCAATGATTGTTCCTGCTAAAAAATCTGTTGCAGGATTTAAAGTTCGCGAAGGAATGCCTGTTGGTGTCAAAGTAACACTACGTGGCGATATGATGTATAATTTCCTTGATAAACTCATCTCTATTGCACTTCCACGGGTTAAAGACTTTCGTGGTGTTCCTCGCAATGGTTTTGATGGTCACGGCAACTACAACTTTGGTTTAGATGAGCAGTTGATGTTCCCAGAAGTTGAGTATGATAACATTATTAAGACTCATGGTATGAACATTACAATTGTTACAACAACTGACAGTGACAAAGCGGCATTCTTACTTCTTGAGAAGCTTGGTATGCCTTTCGCAAAAGGACGACAAAATGGCTAAGAAATCGATGATTGCTAAGCAGAAGAGAAAACCAAAATTCAAAGTTCGTGCATATACTCGATGTAGTATCTGCGGACGTCCACACTCTGTTTACAGAGATTTTGGTATTTGTCGTATCTGTCTTAGAAAGATGGGTAGCGAAGGTTTAATTCCAGGAATGAAGAAGGCAAGCTGGTAATCTCAGCTCATTTTAACATAGAAGAGTGCGGCAGTGCCGCCTCTTAATAAACTTAAATATAAAGGATAATGCATGGTGAACGATCTGATTGCAGATTCTCTGACACGCATCAGAAACGCATCAATGCGACGACTTGAAGTCACAACACTGATGTA
>CAZGCF010000212.1:0-3043 GCA_964524095.1 uncultured Campylobacterales bacterium
TTATATAGTCAAGTTCTTTTTGTTGAAAATCATGAAGGACTGTAAAACAACTAAAACTTATAAGTATGATTCCAATTATGACCATAGAAAGAGGAAAAATAAAAATACTTTTTGTTAAAAAATTTTCATATTTTATAATTTTCAAACTATTTCCTTGTAAAATATTTTTTGGAATTATAACATTTTGTTTTAGTATTATTTATTAATTTAAAATTTTTAACAATTTAGAGCTTTGTACTATTATTACTTCTTCATACTCCATTATGTTATAATGCTACTATCCTAACGCCTGACCGTTTATAAAAATGGTCAGAACTTCAATGTCTATCTTAAATGTACATACATCGTATATTTACCAGATAGTCAACTGCCGAGGGTGTAAGCTAGGGAGCATTATTTGCACGCCTTCGGTAAATATTAATACAAAGAGTGAAACTTTCATGGAACTAGAGACAATTGAACAGAGTGAATTAGAAGAGCAGTCTTCAATTAGTTTTTCCAATTTTGGATTTAAACAGCCTATTATGCGTGCTATTGATAGAATGGGTTTTAAGGTACCTAGTCCGATTCAGCAGAAGGTTATTCCTTTAATTTTAGAAGGGTATGATGTTGTAGGACAGGCTCACACAGGTACAGGTAAAACAGCGGCATTTGGACTACCTGCACTAAATAATATAGAGTGGCGAAATGGAGTAGATTTGTTAGTCATAACTCCTACTCGTGAGTTGGCAACGCAGGTGAGTGATGAGCTTTTTAGTCTTGGGCGTTTTGCAGGTATTCGTACTGTTAGCGTTTATGGTGGGCAGAGTTACCGCAGACAGTTAGATCTAATTAGTCGTGGTGCACAGGTTGTAGTTGCCACACCTGGACGTTTGCTAGATATGTTAAGCTCAGGAAAACTTGATGATTTCAATCCATCAATAGTTGTTTTGGATGAAGCAGATGAGATGCTTGATATGGGCTTTTTAGATGATATTAAAGAGATTTTTAGTTATCTTCCGCAACAGCGTCAAACACTTCTCTTTTCAGCTACTATGCCTGAGCCTATTAAAGATTTGGCTCGTCATATTCTGCATGAGCCAAAGTTTGTTTCAGTTACAAAAAAAGAGACTACAAACAAAGATATTCGCCAACTCTACTATGTTATAGAAGAGAAAGATAGAGATGATGCTATTGTACGCCTTTTAGATAAAGAGGAGCCAGAGAAGTCAATAGTATTTTGTCGAATGAAGCGAGAAGTTGATCGAGTTGTAGAGCTTTTACAAGCTCAAGGTGTCAATGCCAGAGGTCTTCATGGTGATATGGAGATGCGTGAGCGTATGGAGGTGATCAAAGGGTTTAGAGGAAAAAATATAGATGTGCTTGTTGCTACTGATGTTGCCGCAAGAGGGTTAAACATAGAAAATGTTAGCCATGTATTTAACTACCATATTCCATTTGATCCAGAGAGTTATGTTCACCGTATTGGTCGTACGGGTCGAGCAGGTAAAAAAGGTACAGCTATCACTCTTGTTACTCCGTTGGAGTTTAAAGAGTTGGAGCGTATTCGTCAAAAAGTTGGTACAAAAATGGAGTATGGCTTTGTTGATGAAGGTGGTGATTCAGCTGAAGATCTTGCAGAAAGATTTTTAGAGAGTCTGCGTGCTCAAGAGATCAATGAAGAGGCTGTCAAGATTTATGAAGTTCTTGAGAATGAGATGTCTCCTCAAAAAGTGGCTTATAAGCTTATCTCTTTAATACTTGATAATGGAATTATTTCTCAAAAGAGTAGGGGTATTGGATTTAGTCAAGAAGAGGTTGAGAGGTTAATGCAGATAAGCGGAATGGCTGAAAAGTCTAAAAAGGGTACAAACCGCAAACGTCGTAGTAGCAGAAGTAATAGTCGCAGTAGAAACAGTGGTGGCCGTCGATATTAACTCTATTTATGATGTAGCTATTTTAGGTGCAGGTGCGGCCGGTTTAATGGCTGGATCTCATCTAAAGAGAAGAAAAGTTTTAATAGTAGAACATAATAGTAAGCCTGCTGTCAAAATATCAATATCTGGTGGTGGGCGATGCAATATTACTAATAAAAATCTTTCAGCATACAACTATCTTGGTAATAATCAATTTATTTCTAAAGTATTAGAGCAGTTTGATAATGAAGCGTTGATCAATTTTTTGTATAAGAGAGGGTTAAAACCTATTATACGAAAAGAGGATCAATACTTTTGTCCAAATAGTGCAAAAGAGATTATAGATCTGTTATTGAGATCTTGCAGTAGTGCAGAGTTTTTGTATGGTGCAGAGATTGAGGGGTTAGAAAAGAGAGATGGTGATCTATTTTTTGTTAAAACCTCAAAAGGCTCTTTCTATGCAAAAAAGGTTTTGGTTGCTACAGGAGGGCTTAGTTTTGAATCTATTGGGGCTAGTGGTATAGGCTTTAAGATAGCTGAATCTTTTGGTCATAAAATTACTCCAACAAGACCAGCTCTTGTAGGTTTGACACTTCAGCCTGAACAGGCTTGGATGAAGAGTTTAAGTGGTCTATCTCTCTCTACTGCTATTAAAGTGGGAAGACGAACATTGAGAGGAGATATGCTCTTTGCTCATAGAGGTATTAGTGGTCCGGCAGTTTTAAATGCCTCTTTATACTGGAATCAAGGAAAGATAACAGTAGATTTTTTACCAGAGATAAAATTAAAATCGCTCTTTAAAACTTCAAGAAAAACAGCAGTATCACAAACTCCTCTACCAAAACGTTTTGTAAAAGCATTTTTTGATGCAATTAAGGTTCCAAATATTCCATATAGCAGTATGACAGAGTTGCAAAAGCAGAGATTATCGCTTATTAAATCCTATTCTTTTGCTCCAGCAGGAACTTTTGGGTACTCAAAGGCTGAAGTGACAAAAGGTGGTATTTTAACTGATGAAATTGATCCATTGACTATGCAAAGCCGTTTAGTTGATGGGCTGTTTTTTGCAGGTGAAGTTGTTGATGTAACTGGAGAGTTGGGTGGTTATAACTTTCAGTGGGCTTTCTCTTCAGCTGTAATATCTGCAC
>CAZGCF010000213.1:0-3036 GCA_964524095.1 uncultured Campylobacterales bacterium
GTTAACCCTGATGAAGTTGTTGCGATCGGTGCAGCGATTCAAGGTGGTATCCTCAAAGGTGATGTGAAAGATGTTCTCTTGCTTGATGTTACACCACTTAGCCTTGGAATTGAGACACTTGGTGGTGTCACAACTAAGATCATCGAGAAGGGTACGACCATTCCTGTGAAGAAGTCGCAAGTCTTCTCAACAGCAGAAGATAACCAGCCAGCTGTTACGATCCATGTCGTACAGGGTGAGCGTGAAATGGCGAAAGATAACAAGTCGCTTGGACAGTTTGAGTTGTCAGGTATTCCACCAGCCCCACGTGGTGTTCCTCAAATTGAGGTGACATTCGATATTGACGCAAACGGTATCTTGACTGTTAGTGCTAAAGATAAAGCGACTGGTAAGTCTCAAGAGATCAAAATTACAGGATCTTCAGGACTTAGCGAAGAAGAGATTGAAAAAATGGTTCGCGATGCGGAAGCTCACAAAGAGGAAGACCGCAAGCGAAAAGAGTTAATTGAGACTAAGAACCAGGCAGATGCTTTAGTATACCAAACTGAAAAGAGCTTAGGTGAAGTTGGTGATAGCCTTGATGCTGGTGAAAAAGAGAAGGTTCAAGCGGCAGTAAACTCTCTTAAAGAGGTTCTTAAAAATGAGAATGCTACTAAAGAGCAGATTGAAGAGAAAGTGAAAGCTCTAACTGAAGTGAGCCATAAACTTGCTGAAGCAATGTACAAAAAAGAGCAAGGTGGCGCACAAACAGCAGGTGATACAGGTGCTAAAAAAGGCGGAGATGACGACATCATCGATGCTGAAGTCGAATAATTCTTCGACATCCTTGACGGCAGGTATAACTCCTGCCGTCCATCCATTTGATCCTATTATAGATGAAAACTCAAAAATTTTGATACTCGGATCCTTCCCAAGCATAAAATCTTTTGAAAACAACTTCTATTATACACATCCTAGAAACCAGTTTTGGCCTATTCTTTCTGCTATATTTAAAAAACCTGCAAACTCTCTTGGAGAGAGATTAGAGCTTTTACGAACTTCCAATATTGCTTTATGGGATGTCATAGAGTCTTGTGAGCGTAAAAACTCTGCCGATTCAAACCTAAAAAAGAGTAAACCAAATGATATAGAGTCTCTTTTAAAAAATTTTCCAAATATAGAGGCAATTTTATTTACCGGAAGAAAAGCAGAAGATCTTTTTAAAAAACACTTTTCAAAAGTCATAGATTTGCCTACCTCTCTTTTACCTTCACCTTCACCTGCTTATGCAGTAATCTCTTTTGAAGTTAAATTGAAAATATGGAATGATATACTTTCAAAATATCTTTTAAAACTTAAGGATAGTTATGATTGATTATGCAAATGAAAAGAGTAAGCTTCTTCGTATAGGGATATTTTATGATGGTAACTATTTTTCTCATGTAAGTAACTACTATATGTATGAACACCAAAGAAAGAGTAGAATAAGTGTTTCTGGATTGCATAGATTTATTGTGCATGAAATATCAAAAGCTGAAGGTGTCTCTTCTGAAAGGTGTAGAATAGTTGATGCACACTATTTTAGAGGACGACTTAGTGCATTAGAGGCACAGCAGAGAAATGCACTTTTTCGTGAGAGACAATTTGATGAAGTCTTAATGCGTGAAGGAATAATTTCACACTTTTTACCTCTCTCTACCGGAGGAGAGAAGGGGATTGATGTATGGTTGGCTCTTGAAGCACTTGAACTTGCCATTCATAAAAGATTTGATGTAGTAGTTTTGATTGCAGGTGATGGTGACTATTTACCACTTGTTCGTAAACTAAACACATTAGGTACAAGGGTGTGTGTCTTAGGATGGGATTTTCAATATACTGACAACCATGGTAATAAGCGTCAGACTCGTACTGCTCAGACTCTGCTTAATGAAGCCAATTATCCTATTTTAATGAATGTTTTAATTGAAGATAGGGCTAGAAAGTCTGATCCTTTAATAAATGAACTCTTTTTGTCAGCAACAAATTATACTACTGCTATTGAGAGGGGTAAACCAAATTCATCACTTAGTGGAGTTGTTCAAGCTATCAAGGAGGGGTATGGATTTATTCGTCCTGAAAATGGTGGTGAAAACCTCTTTTTTCACTATAGCGATCTAATAGATGTAGAGCTTTATGAGCTTAATGAAGGAGATAAGGTTTGCTATGAGCTTGGCGAAAATGATCGAGGCTCTTGTGCTAGAAAAGTTATGAGATGTAGTTAAATCTTTGTAATTTTTGGTTTACGACTATTTAGGTGTTGAATTTTTTGGTGAAAGAGGAGAGAGCAATTTTTATTTGAATTTTTATATATTTTGTTTATCTTCTCTTCAAATATCCTTTTTGCCTCTTCTTCTCCATAATTTTCCTGCCACATAAAGAAGTTTGATATATCAGGGTTTAATTTACCATTTTTGTATATGAAGTCTGCATCTTTTTTATTGGAAAGTACAACACCCTTTATCCCTTTTACATTATAGAGATCTATCTTTTTATTGGCATTAGTATCTGTAATTAATGTTGTGTAGTTATTATTTAAATGGTTTGATATTATATACTCTTTATCGTCACACCCTATTGCAGCAATTAATCCCTCTCCTATATGTCCAATAAGCCATCTGTCACAATTTTGTGCATAAAGTGCAAAGCCAAGTGTACAATGACATCTATCATTTAAACCCAACTCTTTTAAAGATGTTTTAATAAATCTATATATATTCTCTTTAAACTCATTTGCTTGTATATATAGTAGGCTTTTATTGTTAAATTGCAAGCCGGCAAGTAATCCAGGCATAATATCACAAGAGGCTTTTGCAACTATTTTTGCACATCTATTTGATTTGTTATTTAGATCTTCGCTTAAAACACTTACTGTTATTTTGTGGTAGTGATGATAGTATATATAATTACTACAATTTGGACTATTCTCTTTTATATTGATAGCACTTACTATGCTATCCATTCTTCATCCTTTATATTTAAAATAATGTTCCTCTTTTACAGTGTTATTTGCTTCATTAG
>CAZGCF010000214.1:0-520 GCA_964524095.1 uncultured Campylobacterales bacterium
GTCCAAAAGCAACCCTAACAGCATCAACAGAAGAGAGACATACAAGCTTTGAGATATTTTGATGTGAAATATAGTCTAAAAATTGAAACTGCCTTGAGATAGATGCGTGCAATTTATCTTTTAGCTCACCACCACCAAAATTGCCTATGCAGTGATAGTTAAATTCATAAAGATCAAGAAGCTCTGTAGTCTCTTTGTACCCCTCTCCACCTCTTGTTGTAATGAGTACATTACACTTTTTTTGGATCTCTTTTATGATAGAAGAGAAGAATAGAACCGATTTAGGGGTTACTAAATCAAACCATATGGTTTTGACATTTTGGGTCTTTTGGGGTATAATAGTTTTGTATGAATTAGCCGTAAGGCACACTCCATCTTTATCTGTGGATGGAGGTAATATTTGTTTGTATTTTTTTAGTAAAAAAGAAAAATCCTCTTTCTTAATATACACTATCTTATTTAATAGTCTTTTAACACTAAAACTTCTTATTTGTAGAAGCAAAGCACTAACTTTTATCTC
>CAZGCF010000214.1:530-3033 GCA_964524095.1 uncultured Campylobacterales bacterium
GTAACTAAAGTTATATAAGTAGCTACCCTCTTTTAACTTTGTACTCAGTGGAACACCTATGAAGATATCTTTGGTTAATCTTTTTATAATTAAAATTGCTCTTACAAATTCATAATTTTTGCCATCTGTTTCATTACCAATATTTTTACCTAATCTTGCCCAATATATCTCTCTTGGCTTTATACTTATCTCTCTATGAATTTTATCTACTCTTTTTTTTATCTCATTCCATCTATCAAATTCACTCATAAATAACTCTGATAAATTCAAATGATCCCTCTCTCTTTAAACTCATCATACCACCACGGTTTAATAGGAATAACATCATTTTTACTAAAGACAAAACCATACTTTCCGCCATCATAAGGGATCATTCCAACCGCTTTTACATTTGGATTTATTATTTCGCACTTATTTGCACAGGTATATAGACAATCTTTATGGCACTCTTTGTTCTCTATTTTGTCTAAAACATTGACTCCGTTTTCTAAAACTTTGTCAAAACTACCCTCTTCTTTAATATTTCCAAACTTTAGATAAGGTAACCATAAAAGACAAGGATATACATTGCCGTAAGGATCTATATCTATATTTCTCATACCCATATAGCAGTTAAAATCGATATGTTTACCTTCAAATACAGCCTTTTGTAGTAGATATTTACTAGCATATCTCCCTTTATGGTAGCCTATGTTTCTTAACTGTCTATCGATCTCATTTAACTCTTCATCAGTAAAGATAAAGTCATCTTGACTAAGCTCTTTTTTTGTTAAATTATCTTTTTTATTTCTGTATCTGTCAGGATTGTAACGTCCATAGCCAATATAGAGTCCTACACCCATCTCTTTTGCAAAGTTGTACATCCACTCTATTAGATGTAGATTCTCTTTATATATAGTAAATTGAAATCTAAGAACCATCCCTTTTAGCTTCTTTAGTCTCTCAATAGTTTCAATAGACTTTTGAAACCCATCTTTGTGGAGTCTTATCTTTCCATTTGTCTCTTCATCGCCATCTAGAGATATATCAAGTCTGTAAATTGGAAACTTTTTTAGTACATATTTTGTTATCTCTTCATGTCTGTCCGGAAACCAGCCTGTAATGGGTGAGTCTATTACTGTATCTGGATGGAATTTTGCTATAGAGTCAACAACTCTTAAGTAGCTATCACTCATATGCGGTTCACCACCTGTAATGTGAACCTTTTTTAGATCAAGATATTTTGATGAAAAAATAGAGTCCATCTCTTCATTTGTAAGCTCTTCATCTCTTCTATCTTTTAATTTCCACATACTACAGTAGCGACAAGGACCGGGACAATACTCTGTTACAGTGTATGATATATCTTCTATCTTATAGCGATTTGGCATTACTCAATTCCTTCTTAAAGTATTCAACTGTTTTTATTAATCCATCTTCTAATTTTATGCTTGGTTTCCAGTTAAGTTTGGTTTTAGCTAAAGTAATATTTGGTTGTCTCTGTTTAGGATCGTCTTGAGGAAGCGGTTTAAAGACAATTTTACTCTTTGAACCTGTTATATTTATAACCTTTTCGGCTAACTCATTCATACTAAACTCATCAGGATTGCCCAAGTTGATTGGTCCTGTCTCATTTGAGTTCATCATTTTTATCATTCCATCAACCAGATCATCAACGTAACAAAAACTTCTTGTCTGGTTTCCATTGCCATATATGGTAATATCTTGATTGTTTAATGCTTGAATTATGAAGTTGCTTACAACTCTACCATCGTTAATAGCCATTTTTGGTCCATAGGTATTGAAGATCCTAATAACTTTAATGTCAACACCATACTCCCTATGATAATCAAAAAAGAGTGTCAAAGCACATCTATATCCCTCATCATAACCAGCTAATGGACCTATGGGATTTACATTTCCTCTATACTCTTCATTTTGAGGATGTACTTCAGGATCACCGTAAACTTCACTAGTAGAAGCTTGAAGCACCTTTGCTTTTGTTCTTTTTGCAATCTCTAAAACGTTAATTGCACCCATAACAGAGGTTTTGACAGTCTTTACGGGATCAAACTGATAGTGAATAGGGCTTGCCGGACAAGCAAGATTATATATCTCATCCACTTCAAGCAAAATAGGCTCTTCAATATCGTGTCTAATCACTTCAAAATATTGGTTATCCATTAGATGAGCTATATTCTTTTTGCTTCCAGTAAAAAAGTTATCGAGACAAATTACCTCATTACCCTCTTTTAAAAGTCTTTCACATAAGTGACTTCCAATAAAACCGGCTCCACCTGTTACAAGTATCTTCTTCAATTTATAACCTTCTTTTGATGCTTTATGTAAAATGTAGGATCAATTGGACACTCATTCAATTTTATCGAATCTCCTTCATTTGTACCAAAAACTTCAATGTAATCATTATGAAATCCGTCACAAATATCTTGAATATCACACTCTTTACAAATACCAATCTTTTTATAACCGGTATGTTTTTCAGATCTTAGTTTTGCATTATTTT
>CAZGCF010000215.1:0-3031 GCA_964524095.1 uncultured Campylobacterales bacterium
GATAGATTAGATCATGAACTATTAAAACCTCTTTTTTGTAAATTGGATAAAGACTCAAAAGCTATGCTAAAGTTGGTTGCACTTTTGCATGACTGCGGTAAAGGGAGAATTAGAGATCATCATGAAGTTGGAGCAGATCTGTTTAAAATCTATGCCAAAAAACTTGGCTTTAGCGAACAACTTATAAAAGAGGGAGTTTTACTAATACGCCACCACACCAGAATGACAAAAACGATCCATAATGAAGATATATATGATGAATCAACAGTCTCTAAATTTGTAGCACCACTAAATAGTCAAAAGATGCTTGATATGCTATTTATCCTCACATATTGTGATGTAAAATCGGTTGAAGAGGGTGTTTATAATGCATTTACAGATAGAATGTTAAAAACTCTATATTTTAGTGCTTCTGAAATTTTAGAAAAACCTGCAATTATAGATGAAACCGCAAAAAGACTCCGTCGCGAACAGGCTTTAAAAAAGTTGCCAGAATTTAAAGAGTTGCCAAAAAGACTTCAAAAAAAGATACTCTCAATTGAATCAAATCTATTCTTCATTAAACATACAGCTAAAGAGATATTAGATATATCTTTAGAAGTAAACGAGGTCTCTAACTACTCAATGAAAATAGAGTCATCTGATACGTTAAAGATCGAGATATATAGAAAAGTTCCTATCAATTTAGGCTTTTTGTTAGGAAAACTGAGCCATCTAGAGCTTGTTGCTATGGAGATTTTCAAACTATTTAATGGTGTAAAATATTTTGTTCTTGAGTTTAATGACACAATAAGCAGTGATGAAGTCCCAATGGTTGAAAAGATTATTCAAGATTCATTTGATATGGAGAAATCTATAAACTTGACAAAACCAAAAATCAAAAGAAAAGAGATAAAAATAGATTGCTTCACCTCTAAAAGTTATGCAACTATGCAGATCAAAACATCAAATCAACGCGGATTGATGGCATATGTAGCACACTATTTTGATAAACTTGGTATAGACATTGCAAGTGCAGTTATCACAACACGAAAGCATCGTGTAAATGACTTTTTCCTTATAGAAAAGAATGGAAACTTCTGTAGCAACAAAGAGAAGATTTTAGAAGAGTTGGTAGAGAAGTAGCACAAAAAAGGGGGGCAAATATTCCCCTCTTGTAATTAGCTAAGACCTGGTGCCATCCACATAGAGTTTACCAATCCTTCATCTACCAGTTTCAACTGAGCTTTATATACTTTTTTCCATTTTTCAGCAATCTCTTGATAGATTTTATGATTTTCACTATTTGGCTCGTAACTCTTTTCCCACACAACCAACTCTTTTGCAGCCTCTTTTATACTCTCATATATGCCTGCTCCTACACCTGCACTAATAGCAGCACCCAAAGCTGTAGCCTCTTTTACTTTTGGAATCTTTACAACTTTATTTGTAACATCTGATACTATTTGAGACCACAACTCTCCCTTACTAGCCCCACCTGCAAATGTAATGGTTTCGCTTGTTAATTTAGCAAATTTCTCTATCTTTTTAAGGTTTATATTTGAAACAATTGCAGCATTCTCTTCTAAACTTCTAAATAGAGTATATTTGTTGCAAAGAGTTGGATCTAACTTCAAATTAATAAAACTTGGACTTGCATGGTACCATTTGCCATATTTCATATCATCACTAAAGATTGGAATTACTCCATTTGAACCAACTGGTTCATTTTTCGCCCTCATCTCTAAAAGTTCATAAACACTTCTATCTAAAGGATCGGCTAACATCTTCTCATAATCACAAAAAGCATCTCTAAACCATCTCATCACAAGCCCGCTAAAAAAGGTGATACCCTCTGCTTGAGACTGATTCTCTATGACATGTGGATTGATGCGAATACTCATATCTTCAGGTGGTGTTGTCTCTTTTGGGATATTTACAACTTGTTGCCAAAAACTGCCACCCAATATTGCACTATCTCCAATCTCTACTACACCTAACCCTGCACTTCCAAGCTGAACATCTCCACCACCCATAACCACTTTTGTATCAGTTGACAATCCAGTTTCTAAAGAAGCCTCTTTGTTTACATTGGCAAGCACCTCTCCACACTCCAATACTGGCGGGAAAATGTCATCTTTCAACCCTACTCTTTTAGCCATATCTGTTTGCCAATCTCTTTTTTGAAGGCTAAATATCCCTGTTGTTCCGCCATTACTCGGATCTACAGCTATTTCGCCTGAGAGTTTTTTTAAAACCCAATCACCTATCATAGAGATGTAGCAAACTTTTTCATATATATCTGGTCTATGGTTTTTAAGCCATAAAAGTCTTGGAAGAGCACCCAATGCAAAAGTTTGTCCACTTAACTTGTAAAACTCCTCCTCAATTCTTGGAAAATTCTCTTTTAAATACTTTACTTCATTTCCAGCTCTGGCATCTACATTTGCCACACCCCAAAGTTCATTTTTATCTTTATCATAGAGTATGATGCCCTCTCTCATACTTGTAGAGCTTACAGCTAAAATATCTTTTGGATCTATTTTAGACTTTCTTATGGATTCTCTAATGCACTCTTTAGCAAGTTCCCAATTTTTTTTAAAATCAAACCCCATACTATTTGGTACATCTTTTTCACTAATGTGCGTCCACTCTCTATTTGCAAAAGATATCTCATTGCCATTGGTATCAAAGATAAGACTTCTTATACTGCCAGTGCCTGCATCTATAGCCATCAGATATTTCATTAACAAGCCTTTTTGACTCTATTTTAATTTTTTTAAAAGTATTTCCAACGGAATATCTAGCTTTTTAGCTACATCTTCAGGTTTTGCTTCAAAATCTTTTACCATTATGACAGCACTCTCTATCTTACCCTCTATTTTTCCTTCATACTTACCCTCTTTATATAGAGGATCTTTTGTCTTTTCAATTACAAATGGCATATCTAACTCCTTTGCTTTAAGTCTATGAAACTCATCATTTAGTTTCGGTCTTAATCTAAGTAAGTATAACATTTTTCTGATGTATGTCTCTCTCTGTTTTTGGGTTA
>CAZGCF010000216.1:0-3027 GCA_964524095.1 uncultured Campylobacterales bacterium
GCTTCCCACCACTTTTTTAGGCTAAAGGGTGGATTGGCTATTACTCTGTCAAATGTCTCTAACTCACCGTTTACAATGTGTTTAGGGCTTCCAAGCGTATCACCCTTGCGAATATCGCTATCTTTAAAGTTATGCACAATCATATTGATTTTACAGATTGCCCACGTGCCAAGATTTTTCTCTTGCCCTTTTAGGGTACAATCCACAAATTCACCGATCATACCGCCATTTTTAGCAATATATTTGGCTGACTCTATCAGCATACCGCCCGATCCACATGTTGGGTCATAAATGCTATTACCTGCTTCAGGCTTTATGAGTTGCACTAAAAGTTGCACAACCTCTTTAGGGGTATAAAACTCACCGCCTTTCTTACCGCCAGCATCTGCAAACTCACGAATGAGGTACTCATAAGCATTTCCAAGTATGTCAGGGTTTTCAAGGTCACTATTGGCAAGAGAGTATTTGTTAAAATGGTTCAGAAGTCGTGCAAGGAGGACATCTGGTAGTTTTTCACTATCTCCAAAGTGTACCGTAGTCATAACACCCTCTAATGCAGGGTTTGCCTCCTCAATGGCACTAAAAGCTTGATCTATAGCTTGACCAATATTCTCTGTCTTTTTAGTAATATTGCTCCACCAAGCAGTCTCAGGTATATAAAATCTATGAAAATCTTCATCCTCTATCGCCTCTTCAAGTGAGATACCCTCTTGCTCGGCTGCGATTTTAGCCTCTTCAAAAAACTGATCATTCGCACGCTTTAAAAAGAGAAGTCCAAAGATATAGTTTTTAAAATCAGAGCTATCAATATGCCCCCCGCATAATATTTGCAGAATCCCACAACCAAGCTTCTAATGTCTCTAGATCCAATTTTTCTGCCATTTATAACCTTTTAATAAATTCTGTTCATTATATCATTTTATAGAATAGATAAAAATATAGCTATCTAAAACTTGACAAAATGAACATATGTGCAATATAATTCAGTTTAGAAATTTTGAACATATTCTCATAAAGGAGTTGACAATGAGAAGAAGAGGACGAAGAAACAGAGCCAGAAACATTGAGTTTGAGCCAGAAACTCTATGTTTTAAACCGTGTGGCAGACGTGGGTGTCTTTTAGACCGTGTAGTGTTGAGATATGATGAGATGGAGAGTTTAAGATTAGCTGACTATGAAGGGTTGTATCAAGAAGAGGCGGCGCAAAGAATGAATATTTCACGATCAACATTTTCACGCATAGTTACAGAGGCTAGAAAAAAAGTTACTGATGCCATTTTGAATGGTAAAGTTTTAATGATAAGGGAGGTTGAAGATGATAGTAGCAGTAGTAACAAATAGTGGTAAAAGTGTCTCAAACCACATAGCTTTAGCTAAAAATATAGCTTTTTATGAGTTTCCTAAAGGTAATTTAATTAAAATTATACCCAACCCAATTATGGAAAAGATAAAAGATAATAATATCAAATTAGAAAAAAATCGATCAGGCGGAAGACATTTAAGAACAGGAAAAGAGTTACCAAAGTTTTTAGCCAAAGAGGGTGCAGATATATTTATAGCAAAGCAGATGGGAGAAGGAATGAAAATGAACCTTATTGATCTTGGGATTAAACCATGTTTGACTGAAGCCCAAACTATTGAAGATGCAATTGGAGAGTTAAAGTGTCTTTCATAAAGACCTCTCTCTTTCTATCTATAACTCTACTAGTTATAGGTTGTACAGACTCAAAGCCAAAACAAAAATTTAACGCTCAAAACCTTCTTTTAGAGAAATGCTCAAGCTGTCATAATTTAGATATGCCTCCAAAGACATCCTCTGATGAAAAGGCTCCGCCTATGATGGCTGTTACATTTCATATAAGAGACTTTATGAAGGTAAACAACCCTTCTGAAAAGAAGCAGAAGTTCATAGATTTCGTAACCGACTATGCACTAAACCCATCTGCTGAAAAATCTTTTTGCGATAAAAAGAGCTTAGAAGATTATGGTGTAATGCCTTCACAAAAGGGAAAAGTATCAAAAGATGAGTTACAGGCGATTGCTAGATATATGTATGATCACTACGATCCAGAAAAATTTATGAAACTTATGCAAGAGCAGGCAAGGCTAGCCGCACTTCCAACCCATAAGCGTATAATAGAGCAGAAAAACTGCCTAAGCTGTCACGATATAGAAAAGAAAAAGTTGGCACCATCTTTTAAAGCTATTGCTAAACGGTATAGCACCAATCAAATTGATGAGCTTAGTAAAAGCATAAAAAATGGTAGTCGTGGTAAATGGAAAGGGTTTAAACTCTCTATGCCACCATTTAAAGATCTAAAAGATCACGAAGCCAAATCTATGGCTAAATGGATCTTATCATTGAGCAGATTATGAAACCAGATATTGAATTGCTAAAATCGATCCCCATATTCAATAAATTAAATAGCAATGAACTTCTCTCTATGCAAGAGATCTCTTCTATTAAAGAGTTAAAAAAAGATGAGATCCTATTCTATGAGGGTGATGAGAGTAAAACTTTACATATAGTAATTGATGGAGAAATAGAGGTTTATAAGGTAAACTCAAAAGGAAAAGAGATAATTCTAAAAGAGTTTAAACCCTTCTCTTTCATAGCTGAAGTATCAAACTACAACGAAATCAACTTTCCTGCATCTGCAAAAGCTACCTGCCCCTCTACAGTACTGTTGGTAAATTTCAAAGAGTTTGAAAAGAAGTTTCTTTTTCACCCTACCATTGCACCTGTCATCTTAAAATCTATGGCAAACAAAGTTATGAATTTGGAGAAGGTTATATCTAATAATCTGATTTTAGATGCATCACAAAGAGTGGCAAAATATATATATGACAATGAAGAGTGCTTAAATGAGATCAAACACCATAAAATTGCAGAGTATTTAAATATCACTCCCGTTACTCTTTCTAGAATTCTAAAGAGATTTAAAGATGAAAAGCTTATAGAGACTCTCAACAATAAGTTTACTATAAACAAAGAGCTTTTAAAAAAAGAGTTCTCTTAACATATGT
>CAZGCF010000217.1:0-585 GCA_964524095.1 uncultured Campylobacterales bacterium
GAGCCTTATTCTATAGCAATACTTAGGTCTTTTGCGTTAAATCTATTTCAACTATATCACAATGAAAATAAAGGTAAAAAGCTACCTACTGGCAAGGTTACAATGGCGGAAATTAAAAGGACTTGTAAATATGACGATAGCTTTACAGCAGAACTTTTTGAGCAAGAATATGTTTAAGGTTGGTTTTAAATTTCGTGGGATTTGGCTGAATAGAAAATGCTTTTAAACTTAAAATAAGAATAAATTTTGCTATAATTTTATTAAATAGGAAGAAGGGTGTTAATTGCCAACTTTGCTAAATAAAAATGGTTTTAAATTTTTCTTTTATGCAAATGAGCATGAGCCGAAACATATTCATGTTATGAAAGGTGACGGATTTGCCAAAATTGAATTAGAAAGCTTAAAAGTATCTAAGAACTATTTAAAATCTAGAGATTTAAAGTTAGCACTTGAGATTATCAAAGAAAATCAAGATTATTTTATAAGGATTTGGAATGAATGGTTTAATTAAAGGTAAAGAGGTTCACTTTGATGATGAGTATCTACATGTAAAACTTGAAGATGGTCGAATTATATCTACTCCAT
>CAZGCF010000217.1:595-3011 GCA_964524095.1 uncultured Campylobacterales bacterium
CTATAACTCAACTTAAAGATTATAAATTTATTTGTATGAATACAGGCATAGAATGGGAATCAATTGATTACCATCTTAGCATAGAGAGCATGCTTGAAGTATCACTTAAAGATGTTGCTTAAAGACATTTATAACTGCTTGATCTTATTGATCTGATCTCTCAATCTTGCTGCCTCTTCAAATTCAAGTTTTTTAGCTGCTTCGTGCATCTTTTTGGTTAACTCTTTTACCAATTTTTGACGTTCGCTTGCCGGCATGCGTTCTACTTTGCTTTTCTTCTCATATAAAATACCTTGATCTTCAACTTTTAGGTTTTCATCAAGCCGTCTTCCTACAGATTTAGGTGTTATGCCATGCTCTTTATTGTAAAGCATTTGTCTTTCTCGGCGATGTTTTGTAATCTCAATTGCCCGTTTCATTGAGTCTGTCATATTTTTAGCATACATTATTACACGACCATTGAGGTTTCTTGCGGCTCGTCCCATAGTCTGAATAAGTGCAGTTTCACTGCGTAAAAATCCCTCTTTGTCTGCATCAAGTATGGCTACAAGGCTTACTTCTGGAAGGTCTAGTCCCTCTCTTAGCAAGTTGATTCCTACCAATACATCAAACTCACCAAGCCTCAAACTTCTTATGATCTGGTTACGTTCTATAGCATCAATATCGCTATGCATATATTTTACTTTAAGCCCTAAGTCATTGTAGTAGGTAGTCAGCTCTTCAGCCATCTTTTTGGTAAGGACTGTAACAAGTACCCGTTCATTACGCTCTACTACCTTTTTGATTTGATCATATAGATGTTCTACCTGGTATTCACTATCTATAATCTCAACTTCAGGGTCAAGCAGTCCTGTTGGACGTATAATTTGTTCAGCTACAACAGAACTTAGTTCAATCTCCAGTTCACCTGGAGTAGCTGATACAAAAAGATAGTGTGGAGCTTTATCTATGAACTCTTCAAATTTAAGAGGTCTGTTATCAAGAGCAGATGGAAGCCTGAAACCATACTCAACTAATACTTCTTTTCTGCTTCTGTCACCTGCATACATTCCTCTAAATTGTGGAAGACTGACGTGTGACTCATCTACAATTATCAGATAAGGCTTACCTTTAATCTCAAAATAGTCAAGTAGAGAGTAGGGTGTTTCACCAGGTTTTTTGTCTGTAAGATGACGGGCATAATTTTCTATCCCCTTGCACATACCTGTAGTTTCAAGCATCTCAAGGTCAAACTCTGTACGCTGTTTAAGACGTTGATACTCCAGTAATTTATCCTCTTTTTTAAAGTATGCAAGTCGTTCAGCCAACTCCTCTTCAATACTCTTAATAGCCTGTTGCAGTTTGTCCGCACCAACAATAAAGTTACTGGCAGAGTAGATGGTAGTCGATTTTAGATCAGCTATTTTTTTGTTGGTAAGTGGATCAAATGTATAAATAGATTCAATCTCATCTCCAAAAAACTCTACACGTAGAGCCTCTTCTTCACTGTAGGCAGGATAAATATCAACTACATCACCATTTAAACGAAAATCTCCTCTGTCAAAGAAGTTGTCATTGCGTTTGTAACCCATCTCTACAAGGCGTAGCAATAAAGTCCGCTGATCTATTTCATCGCCAACTTCTAACTTTTGAACCATCTTTTTATACTCAATCGGGTTACCCAATCCATAGTTTGCTGAAACTGAAGCAACTACTATGACATCATCGTAAGTTAGCAGACTTGCTGTGGCACTTAGCCTTAATCTCTCCAACTCTTCATTAATAGAGCTATCTTTCTCAATAAAAAGATCTTGTCTTGGAATGTAGGCTTCTGGTTGATAGTAATCATAGTAGCTTATAAAGTATTCAACGTGATTGTTTGGAAAGAAGCCTTTAAATTCGCTATACAGCTGTGCGGCAAGAGTTTTGTTATGCGTCATAATAAGCGTAGGCATCTGCAGCTTTTGAATAATCTGCGCCATTGTAAAGGTCTTTCCACTACCTGTTACACCTAGAAGTGTCTGGTAACGATTTCCCGCTTCTATGGAGTTGGTTAAGAGTTTTATAGCCTGTGGTTGATCACCTGACGGCTTAAAGTCACTTTTGAGTTCAAAAAGCAAGTTGTTCCTTTTGAAGTTTTTATTATTATACAAAAAATTCACACCATTTTTGATGCAATCATCTATTGTCTCTTTTTAGAATTACAAAAGTTTTGTTACCATTGCATAACTTAAATAGTACAAAATATTTTTGTATTCAGTTGTTATCTGAAAGGAAATATAGTTTGAAAGCCGACAACGAAATAGTTTTATCTTATAAACAACCAATCTATAAAATATTAACAAAAACTCTCACCTTCAAATCATATTTAGCATTCATACTACTTATACTTATTGTTTCTTTTTTTGAATTCCAAAAAAATGATACATATAACTAT
>CAZGCF010000218.1:0-3007 GCA_964524095.1 uncultured Campylobacterales bacterium
GTGTTCATCAGCAATTATAGTGATTTAACGATCAATTAGTGGCAATCGTACTTTTTTACCTATTAAATGTTTGTAGCGTTCATCATCAGGATGAACCATAACTGCTGTATCGCCAAAGTATGTTTCAGGACGAGTAGTTGCAACGATGACACATCCCTCTTCATCTACAAGAGGGTAGCGGATATGGTAGAGTTTACCATTATGCTCTTCATACTCAACTTCAATGTCGCTTAGTGCGCCATCGTGAGTACACCAGTTAACCATATAGTTTCCACGAACTATAAGTCCCTCTTCATAAAGCTTAACAAAAGCTTTTTTAACGGCATTTTTTAGTCCATCATCCATTGTAAAACGCTCACGACTCCAAGCAGGAGATACGCCAAGTTTACGCATTTGATGAACAATCATCCCGCCGCTATGCTCTTTCCACTTCCATACACGCTCTAAAAATGCTTCTCGTCCAAGCTCCTCTTTGGTTTTACCTTCTGCTAATAACTGCTTTTCAACAACATTTTGTGTAGCAATACCTGCATGGTCAGTTCCTGGCTGCCAAAGTGTTTTATATCCATCCATTCTTTTATAGCGGACAATTATATCTTGCAGTGTAAAGGTTAAAGCATGTCCAATGTGAAGGCTTCCTGTAACATTAGGAGGAGGCATCATAATAGAGAAGTTTTTGCCCTCTTTTTGAATATCTTTATTGCCATCTACTTCAAAGTAGCCACGCTCTTCCCAGATTTTATAAAATTTCTCTTCAAATTCGTGGGGATTGTATCCTTTTTTTTCACTCATAGATTAACCTCGTAAACTTTAAAATTAATCGTGATTATATCGAAGTAAGGGTAATATTCGCGTTAAAAAATAGAAAATAAAAAGAAATTCATGCCATTAAGTAGACTTAATCCAGAACAGCTTCAAGCTGCAAAAGCACCATTTGGTCATAATCTTATTATTGCTTCCGCCGGTACAGGTAAAACTTCGACTATTGTTGGTCGTATCGGCTATCTGTTAAAAGAGGGAGTTAAGCCTGAAGAGATTTTACTGCTTACATTTACCAACAAAGCGGCAGCAGAGATGGTTGAACGTGTTGCGGGTTACTTTAGTAAAGAGGTTGCAACTCGAATTGAGGCGGGAACTTTTCACGCTGTAAGCTATAGATGGCTAAAAAAGATGGATCGCCAAATTATTTTAAAGCAGCCAAGTGAACTTAAAACACTTTTTAGAAGTATCTATGATAAACGGCAGTTTCATCATTTGCAAGCTGAGGGTCAACCATTTTCTGCCAACTTTCTTTATGACCTCTATTCTCTATATCAAAATGCTACGATGGAAGATTTTGAGAGTTGGCTAAATCGCAGGCACGAGGGGCAGGAGCCTTTTATTGAAATCTATCTTGATATTATCAGGGAGTTTGAAGAGACTAAAGAGTCTTACGGTTTTGTAAACTTTAACGATCTTCTTATCTTGATGCGAGAAGCAGTTAAAGAGAGTGAGCTTCCTTTTAAAGAGGTACTTATCGACGAGTATCAAGATACCAATGAGCTTCAAGGTTCAATGATAGATGCAATGGATCCGCCTTCACTATTTTGTGTTGGTGATTATGATCAGAGTATCTATGCTTTTAATGGCGCAAATATAAATATTATAGGTTCATTTACAAAGAAGTTTGCTGATGCAAGAGTATTTACACTGACAAAGAACTATCGATCTACGGCTCCGATTTTATCATTGGCAAATCGAGTTATTGAGTATAATGAGCGCATATACCCAAAACAGCTTGAAGTTGTAAGACAAGGCAATGCGCATAACCCAAAACTGCTTATTTTTGATAATCTATTGCAACAGTATGAAGCTATTGCACATATGATCCGCAGAAGTACAACTCCTCATAAAGAGATAGCTATAATTTTTAGAAATAATGCATCTGCTGATGGTGTTGAAGCTATGCTAAGAGAGCAAGGCGTTGCTTGTAAGCGTAAAGGAGGAAGAAGCTTTTTTGATGCAAAAGAGGTAAAAGCGGCACTTGATATTGCAACTTTAATTGCTAACCCTAAAGATATGATGGCATTTATCCATATTTTTGAGTATGCCAAGGGGATAGGAAGTGCTACAGCAAAAGAGCTTTTTGAAGGGTTGATAACTCTTGGAGAAGGAAATATGCTAGAGGGGATTTTTCATCCCAAATCTATGACCAATCCGTTTAAAACAAGGTCAACAAACTATCAGCTTGGACTTTTTGATCACCCTACGCAGATTGGTTCTGTATCTAGATTTGCTCATCTTGGATTGGATGAAAACTTTATGGCTCATCCAATTTTAAAGCACCCTTCACTTAATGCTGACGGAGTACGATTTATTTATGACTTTTTCAAGCTTGTTAAAGATCTAAGAGCTAAAAAGCAGCCGGTTTCAATAATTCGTTCTATTTTATCATCTTCAGTATATGGATTTATTATAGAGCAGTTGGCACGCAAAAGGGCTACTCTTAAAAATGGTGAAATTGATGAGGCAAAAAAAGATGAAGCACTTGATCGTATCAAACGCAAAGGTGGTTTGCTTGTTCAATTGGCAAATGCATATACCACTTTGGAAAAATTTATAAATGCTATGGTTCTTGGTGGAAAAGAGCTTAGTGAAGGAGAGGGGGTTAATCTTTTGACAGTTCACGCCAGTAAGGGGC
The DNA here is from genome assembly GCA_964524095.1 of uncultured Campylobacterales bacterium. Taxonomy (GTDB): domain Bacteria; phylum Campylobacterota; class Campylobacteria; order Campylobacterales; family Hydrogenimonadaceae; genus Hydrogenimonas. Next base: position 2,681 of record CAZGCF010000218.1, read on the forward strand.
TGGAGTTTAGTGAAGTATATATTATCGATTTGATGGATGGCAGGTTTCCTAACCGTAAGTTAGCAAGTCAAGCTGGTCAAATAGAAGAGGAGAGAAGACTATTTTATGTAGCTGTAACAAGAGCAAAAGATCTGCTCTATCTTTCGTATGCAAAGTATGATAGTTTTAAAGATACAAATTTTATGCCGTCACAGTTTCTGTATGAAGCAGGTCTTTTGAAAAAAGATCAGACTTTTGAAAAATTAAGGTTGCTGTCGGAGTAAAGGTAGTAGCTTGTAATATTTGAGCCACTTGCAAATTCTACCATCAAAAATCGCCTAATTTATT
>CAZGCF010000219.1:0-2969 GCA_964524095.1 uncultured Campylobacterales bacterium
AAGCAGTGCACCTGCACCACCTGTTGCGCCAAAATAGACAGCTTTATGCTCTTTACATGCATCTTTTACATCCTGATTTCTCTTACCTTTACCTATCATCCCTTTTAAGCCATGCTTGATAAGTGTAGGTGAGTAGCTATCCATTCGGTAACTTGTAGTTGGACCAGCACTCCCAATTGGTTCACCTGGCTTTGGAGGAGTTGGGCCAACAAAATATATAACAGCTCCATCTAAAGGAAAAGGTAACTCTTGTTTGTTTTCAATTAAATCAACCAACCGTTTATGTGCTGCATCTCTAGCAGTAAAGATTGTCCCTGAAAGATATACTATATCTCCAGCTTTAAGATTTAAAATATCTTCTTCACGAAGTGGTGTTGTTAAATAGTGTACTTGACTCATAGAGATTCCTTAAAGTGTTATATGGCTATGTCTGCTACTGTGGCACTGTACATTGACACTAACAGGCAAACTGGCAATATGGCAAGGATTTTTCTCTACATGAACAGCAAGTACTGTTTGAGTTCCACCCATACCCATAGCACCAATACCAAGTTTGTTGAGTTCATGTAGCAACTCTTTTTCAAACTCTGCTACTTCTGGATCTGGATGTGGCTTGCCTGCTTCTCTAAAGAGTGCATATTTACTTGAGATAGCTGCCTTTTCAAATGTACCACCAATTCCTACACCAACAATAATTGGAGGGCAAGGGTTTGGTCCTGCTTCAGATATAACGCTTTTGACAAACTCTATAACACCCTCTTTTCCTTGAGCAGGAGCTAATACGCGCGCACGACTAACATTTTCACTTCCACCACCTTTTGCTGCATACTCAATCTCAATCTTGTCACCCTCTACAAGATCGATATGTATAATTGCAGGGAGGTTGTAGCCTATCTTATCTTTTAAATTTTCTCTTGTAAAACAGTCACATGTAGAGGCACGAAGATACCCTTCAATATAACCCTTTTGGGTACCTTCGTTAATAGCATCTTTAAGCAGTCCACCAGTAATCTTTACATCTTGACCCACCTTTACAAAATATACTGCCAAACCAGTATCTTGACATAGAGGTCTTTGCTCATTTTTTGCTACTTCTGCATTCTCTAAAAGTTGTTCTAAAACCTTTTTGGCAATAGGACTCACCTCTTTATCATGCGCCTCTTTCAATTTGTTAAGAGCATCTTCAGGAAGATTTGTTGCTGTATGGAGAACAAGATTTTTTACAGCATTTACAATATCTTCATATGCAATCTCTCTCATTTACTATCCTCAAAAAAATTGTTCTCATTTAAAGTATCAATAAGTCTTTGTACAGACTCTACAGACTTTTTAAACATTTTACGCTCACAAGCATTTAGTGAAACATTAATAATATCTTCTGCTCCATTTGCTCCAATACTTACAGGAACACCACTTACAACATCACTATAACCATACTCACCATCCAAATATACAGCACAAGGATAGATCTGCTTAGTATCTTTCAAGATAGCCTCTACCATTATAGTTGTTGATTTTGCAGGAGCATAGTATGCAGAACCAGTTTTGAGATAACTTACAATCTCTGCACCACCATGTTTTGTTCTCTCAACAATTTCATCTATCTCTTCATCTGTAAGCAAGTCATTTAGTGGCACACCTGCAACAGTAGAGTATCTTGGAAGAGGAACCATATCATCACCATGTCCACCCATAACAGATGCACGAATTTGACCAGTTCCATAACCAAGTTTCTCTTGAATAAAATATGCCATACGTGAGCTATCTAAGATTCCAGCCATACCTAAAACTCTATTTCTCTCAAAACCACTCTCTTTGAGTGCAACATATGTCATAGCATCTAATGGATTAGATACCATAATAATAATTGCATTTGGAGAGTAAGTCTTTATATCTCTTACAACATCACGAGTTATTTGAGCATTTTTTAAAAGTAGATCATCGCGACTCATACCTGGTAGTCGAGGGCTACCAGCAGTTACAACAACTACATCACAATCTTTTAACTGCTCAGGCTCTTCAGCAACTGAAACAATAGTATGACTTCTAGCTGCTGCTGCAGCTTGACTCATATCTAAAGCTTTTCCTTTAGCAATATCGATTTTGTTGTCTCGAAGTATGATTTCATGACAAGAACCATTCATTGCAAGAATAAACGCAGCAGTAGAACCAACATTACCAGCTCCTACTATTCCAACTCGTTTTCCTTTTGCCATGGACTTTTCCTTTGTAGTAAATTTTTAAGCCTGCCTAATTTGGGGAGACTATAGAAGTATAAACTCACTATAGGACTAAAGTCCCAACCCCAAATTTTAAATTGGGGATTGGACTTTAGTCCAATATTAATATTATAGTATAAAATAAATTGAAAGATAAACAAATAAAACTTCTCTTATATGAAATTTTACTTTGGATTACTGTGTAGCTTTCCCACACCTTTTAGGTGCAGGAAAGATAAATTATGCAATTGATTCAATAATTTTATTTAAAGTTTCACTTGGGCGCATTGCTTTTTCAGCTTTTTCAGCATCTGGCATGTAATATCCACCAATATCAGATGGTTTACCCTCAACAGCAAGAAGTTCATTAACAATTTTTTCTTCATTCTCTTTAAGAGCTTTAGCAACAGAAGCAAACTTCTCTGCCAACTCTTTATCTTCACTGTTAGCAAGCGCATCTGCCCAGTAGAGTGCAAGATAGAAGTGGCTTGCTTTGTTATCAGGCTCTCCACACTTACGTCCTGGTGCTTTATTGTTATCAAGATAAGCTTCGTTAGCTTTATCCAATGCTTCACAAAGAGCTTTAACTTTGCTGTCTTCTGTTTTATTGTAGATCATTCTTAAGCTTTCAGCTAGTGCAAGGAACTCTCCAAGGCTATCCCATCGTAGATGGCTCTCTTTCAAGAACTGCTCAACATGCTTAGGAGCTGATCCACCTGCACCAGTCTCAAACAATCCACCACCAGCAAG
>CAZGCF010000220.1:0-2968 GCA_964524095.1 uncultured Campylobacterales bacterium
GAACATATATATCTTTTAATAAATGCTTTTGGTAGATTATTTCTATTTGAAGATCAAAGATATAGATCTTATGATCCTAAAATAGTTTGGATCTATTTTATATTGACTACCTTTTTGATAGTGTTGATATTTTGGGCTATTTGGTATAAGCTAAAACCTCTAAAGTCTTTACAAAAATGTATTAGAAAGTTTGGCGAAGGTGAGTTAGATATTCATTGCAAAATTGAAGGAAGTGATGAGATAGCCCAAGTGTCTCAGGCTATAGATGAGGCAATAGGTAGAATACGTATGCTTATAAATTCGCGTAATCTATTTGTTAGAAATATAATGCATGAACTAAAAACGCCATTAACAAAAGGTTTGCTGACAGTACAAATGTTACCAGAGTCTAAGCAGAAAGAGAGATTAGAGAGGATTTTTATACGTTTAGATAGTACAATAAGTGAATTTGGAACAATTGAACAGTTAAGCAGTGGTAAGTTTCCGCTTAAGCTTAGACTTATAACAATGGAAGATTTGATTGATCAAGCAATAGATCTTGCTATGATAGAAAAGGATCGTGGAACTTTTGATATTAAGCCTGTACGAATCAAAGCTGATTTTAAACTTCTTAGTATAGCAATAAAAAATTTGATAGATAATGCTATTAAATATTCAAGTGATCGAAGATTTCATATAATTGCCAGTGAAAGAAGTATAGTAGTAGAGAGTATAGGTAAGCCTTTATCAAATCCTTTGAGTTATTATATTCAACCATATACACAAGGAGATGATGCTATTAGCGGTTTAGGCTTGGGGCTATATATTGTAGATATGATTACTAAAGTGCATAACTTTCATTTTGAGTATGAAAATAAAAATGAAAAAAATAGGTTTATAATTAAATTTTAAAGATTATAGGGTATAATTTCGGCTCCAAATGACCCGTTAGCTCAGTTGGTAGAGCAATTCCCTTTTAAGGAATGGGCCGTTGGTTCGAATCCAACACGGGTCACCACTTTGGTTTTTCTTCTTTTACGGTGCGGTGGTAGTTCAGTTGGTTAGAATACCGCCCTGTCACGGCGGGGGTCGCGAGTTCGAGTCTCGTCCACCGCGCCATCTAATCTAAATCAATATCTCTTCTGAAAAATTGTATTTACTATTTATTGGTAGTTCATAAAACCTTGCTTTGTTGACATTTATAGATTGTTATGTATATAATATAGTTATACTATCTTATATAAGGAAAGATATGCATACGCTTGAACAGTTGCAAAAACAGCAAATTGGTTTAAGACTTCCAAAATATCTCATAGAAGAGCTTGACAGTTTTGCAAACGAGTACTCTTTAAATAGAAGTGAATTGATAAGTGAAGCAATAAAAGCATTTATAGATGAGCAAAAAGCAAATTTAATTTATAAAAGTTTTGACAACTCTTGTAAAGAGTTAAAAAAAGCACTTAAAGATGATTCTAGTCTCATGAGTTTAGAGGATTTAATAGATGAGCTTAATGATCAAGCCTCTTAATTGTTTTGTAAAGGATATTAAAAAGCTAAAAAAGAGATATAAAAATATATCAGATGATTTAAAAGTGTTGCAAAATAAACTATTGCAAAATCCACAAAGTGGTATAAAACTTAGTAACAATTGCTATAAAATTAGAGTAGCAAATAGCTCAGTCCCTACTGGTAAAAGTGGTGGATTTAGGGTAATTTATTATTATATTGATAATAATGGTGTTATCTATCTGATGAGTATATATTCAAAGAGTGATTTACAAAATTTGAGTGATGATAAAATATTGCAAATTTTAAAAGATAATGGTTTAAAATAGTAAATAAACATAGGTGGTAACCAGTTTTACGCCGGTTCCACCTTATAGTTTATATTAAAGCAGTGTTACACCTTTTTCACCTGCTTTTAACTCACCAATTACATAACCGTCACTATTTTCAAGAACATTGTCAACATTTTCAGGGCTTACTACAAGCACCATTCCAACTCCCATGTTGAATGTTCTAAACATCTCATCTTTATCAACATGTTTACCAATAAGTTCAAAGATAGGAAGAACTTTTATTTTGGAAGTCTCTATAACTGCGTGCATATTGTCAGGTAGGACACGTGGAAGATTTTCTACCAAACCACCACCTGTAATATGAGCTAATGCATTGATTTTTGTTTTTAGTGCTTTAAATGTTTTTACATATATTCTTGTAGGTGTCAATAGTGTGTCAATCAATGGTTTACCATTAAACTCATCTTCAAACTTCATACCAAGTTTTTCAAAAAGTAGTTTACGCACAAGAGAAAAGCCGTTTGAGTGTATGCCACTGCTTGGAAGAGCAATAAGCAAGTCCCCCTCTTTTACATGAGTTAAACGATTCATTTCACTCTTTTCTGCTATTCCTACCGAAAATCCTGCAAGATCAAAATCCTCTTCGCTATACATTCCGGGCATTTCAGCTGTTTCACCACCTATTAATGCACATTCACTTTGGCGACACCCTTCAGCAATACCTTCAACTACAGCCTTTGCATCTTCAACTTTTAGTTTACCTGTTGCATAGTAGTCTAGGAAAAATAGTGGTGTTCCAAAGTTACATATGAGGTCATTAACACACATAGCAACTAAGTCAATGCCTACGCTATCTAACTTTTTACTCTCAATAGCAAGTTTGAGTTTTGTTCCAACCCCATCAGTTGCCGCTAACATTACTGGCTCTTTGTAGCCTTCAGGAATTGCATATGCACCGGCAAAAGAGCCTATTCCACCTATAACATTTTTGTCAAACGTTGACTTTACAGCTGGTTTTATCGCTTCTACAAAAGCATTTCCAGCATCAATATCTACACCAGCATCTTTATAGCTTATATTACTCATTCTTTACTCTTTTCTTTTTCGTTATTCCAATCACAAGGTCCAAAAACTCTGTTGAAAAACCAAATAGATGGACAAAAGTTTGTAAATGCCCAAATAAGTATCAT
>CAZGCF010000221.1:0-2968 GCA_964524095.1 uncultured Campylobacterales bacterium
TTTGCAACAAAACTTTTTATAAATGTTTCAGCTTATACACTGCTTGAAAAAGATTATGTAAAAAAATTGATCGATGCAATAAGAGGACCTCTTGTAGGGATTGAGATAATAGTAGAATTAACAGAGCAGGTACTGCTTGAAAATCTGGGATTGATTGTAAAACTACATAAAGAGCATGGTCTTATATTTGCAATTGATGACTTTGGTACCGGATACAGCTCACTTCAAACCGTTATAAAACTTGCTGAAGATGGCATCATACAGTACCTAAAATTTGATGGTTCACTTACACGTACAATGGAAGATTCTGAATCGACAAGACGAATCATCCATATTGCATCAAAGATGAGCCACTCTTTAGGACTTGAGTCTATAATTGAGTGTGTAGAGACCGAAAAGCAGAGAAGAGAGTTAGAAGAGTTTGGCATTGAGTATGCTCAAGGCTACTTTATTGGTCGTCCACAGAGTGTTGAAGCGTGGCATCTAAATAGAAAAGAGAAAGGGTATATCTAACTAACCCCTCTTAAAATAGAATAGGACTAAAGTCCTATCCCCTAAAATAAGGGGTTGAGACTTTCTCAAAGAGAGTGCAAGCACAAGAATCTAATATATCAGAAAGTTCAATTAAAATACTATTTTACCCTCTTCTTGAAGTTGACGAATAATCTCTTTAGCCTTTTCATGTCCTGCATGAGCGGCTTTTCTGCACCACTCTAACGCCTTTTCTTGATCTCTTTCTACACCCAAACCTTTATCATAAAGCAGACCAAGATTATACATTGCTCTTGGGTGTCCCTCCTTAGCCGCCTTCTCATACCACTCAAAAGCTTTTTTATAATCTTGAGGAACACCTTTACCCTCTTGATACATTGTTCCTATTGAGTTTTGAGCCTCTAAATGACCATAATTTCCAGCTGCTTCATACCAAGTAGCAGCTCTTTCAAGGCTTTTTTGAGTACCTACACCACTTTCAACCATTTTTGCCACCTCAAACATAGCATAGATATTACCTGCATGAGCTGCTTTCATAAAATGGTTAAATGCTGATGACTCATCAACTCTACCAGCCTTCCCACTGCGTAAAATCTGTCCAAGATTGTAGTGAGCTATTGGCTGTCCTTGATCTGCTGCTTTTTTATACCACTCAATAGCCTCTTCAAGATTCTCTTCACACCCTTCTGCACTCTCAAGCATATAGGCAACCATTGCCTGTGCATTAGCATCACCATCAAGTGCCAACTCTAAAAAGGCATTAAATGCCGATTTCTTATCTCCATCTTGATAAAGCTTAGATGCCATCTCAAAATATTTACTCATAAAACAACTCCTAAAAATATAAGCCCTACAACTATTCGATAAACTCCAAATGGAATAAAACTATGCTTCTTTACAAAACTCAAAAACCATTTAATGATAGCCAATGCTACAATAAAAGCGGTTACAAAACCGATACCAAGAGCCTGAGCTTGCGAAAAGTCAAACTCACTATGGTGTTTAAGTATATCATATGCAGTTGCCGCCAACATTGTAGGTACAGCAAGTAAAAAACTAAACTCTGTTGCTGTCTTCCTTTTTAATCCAATTAAAATTCCACCTATTATAGTAGCACCTGATCTAGAAGTACCTGGAACCATTGCCATAGATTGAAAAAGACCAATAAGAAAGGCTTGTTTGTAACTCACCTGCTCCACTGACCCTATGTGATGATCTTTCTCTTTATAAAAGAGTTCAACCAAAATAAAGATTACACCACCAATTACAAGCATATAGGCAACTGTTTCAGGAGCAAATAGAGACTTAATAATCTTATAAAGAGTCAAACCAAGCACAGCTGTAGGAATAAATCCTACAATAAGACGTTTCCAAAGCTCCAAGCTATGAAAAATTTTATCTTTAAAAGCAAAAATTACTGCAAGAATAGAGCCAAGTTGAATAACAACTTCAAATGTTTTATGAACCTCTGTCTGCTCAATCCCCAAAAGGCTTGAAGCTAAAATAAGGTGACCCGTTGATGAGACAGGTAAAAACTCTGTAACTCCTTCAACAATACCCAAAATAAGTGCATTATACCACTCCATTACAAGCTCCTGACTGTTGAATATATCCCATATAAACACCCTCCTCTTCTAAAAGCTCTTCGTGTGTACCCTCTTCTACAATTCGCCCTTTCTCCAAAACATAAATATAGTCTGCTTTGCGAATAGTACTTAACCTGTGTGCGATCATAATAGTTGTACGTTTCTCAAAAAATGGCTCAAGCGCCTCATAAAGATTGGCTTCTGTATGTACATCAAGTGCAGATGTTGACTCATCTAAAATTGCTATTTTTGGATCAGCAACAATCATTCTTGCAATCGCTATGCGCTGTCTCTGTCCACCAGAAAGTTTTATGCCGTCACGTCCTACTACCGTATCCAGCCCTTTTTCAAAATCTTCAATTACACTCTTCATTTGAGCCATCTCAAGAGCTTTCCAAATTTCGTCTTCAGAAATCTCACGACCAAGAGTAATGTTAAAACGAATCGTATCATTAAAAAGTTTTGGACTCTGTAGTACAAGATTTACATGCTCACGAACCACATCTAACCCAATCTCTTTAACATCAATGCCATTAAAAAGCAATCTTCCACTATCAATAGGGTAAAAACCTACAATCAGTTGTGCAAGAGTTGTTTTACCTGATCCACTTGCACCAATAAGTGCAATCCTCTGTGATGGCTTTGCTTCAAAACATATATCTTTTAAGATTTGTGTATCTTCAGAGTATCCAAAATTTACATTTTCAAGCTTTACACCAACCTGTTCATCTGTAAATGGATTTTTCTTATGAGGAAATTCCGGCTCAATCGGCATATCAAATATCTCATTAATACGTGCAACTGCCGCTCTGGCGTTGTGCAGAGCATACTGAATGCCTAAAATATCCTGTACAGGTGTTACCATATACCAAAGATAGCCAAATACTGCT
>CAZGCF010000222.1:0-2963 GCA_964524095.1 uncultured Campylobacterales bacterium
AAGATGACTCTTACCTCGGTTTACCCCTATAACCCCCTCCATCACCCAATGTGACAGGTATAAATTTTTTAACAACTCTTTTGGGTACTTGGGTAACGTTTTGCTTTTTGGGTAGTTTGCGTCTTTTCCCCTTTAGAATCGATTGGATGAGTGCAATATTTTTTTCTATTTTTTTGTTATTGCAACATTTTTTAAGAGTCATCAGCAAAGTAAGAGCCTTTTGATACTCTTTTTGTTTTGCATAGAACATTGCAAGGTTATATGTAACCTTTTTTTTGAGGGTGTTATCTGTGGGATTAACTGTTTCTAAAAGCTTTCTTGCTTCATCAAGCCGTCCCAACTTCTCAAGTGCATAGGCTAAATTGTACTTTTCAACATCATCTTTTGGAGGGGATAGAAGTTTAACAGCTAAATCATAGTTGTGAAGTTTAAGTTGTACAAACCCCAAAAAGTTGGCTTCAAGGGGGTTGGGCTGTATGAAGAGGGCTAAGATGAAGAGAGTAACAAGGTATCTTTTGGCTAATAAAATAGCAAGTGCAATGAGTGTTGGAATATAGAAAAGCTCTCTTTGATTAGCAACTTTAACAACGCCATCTTTGGCTTTAAGCATTAACATATCTAAAATCTCTTCAATATCGTTATGATCCATCGTTACCTCTTTATAAACACCACCATTTTTAAGAATCTCATCTTTGAAGTCTCTGTTAAATGTGATGACGCTGGAGTCTATCATCATAGTGCGATGGGTTGCAATGGTCAGAGAGTGAAGTGCAATATGAAGACGCTTTGCCAATCTTGCCATCCCTTGGCTATCTGCTTTATCGCCACCATCGGTAAAGAAGATGATATGCCGATTCAAACTACTAAAAAGAAGTGTTGCATTTTTAATAACATCTTTATAGTTTGTCCCCTTTGCATAGTCAAACTCGCCAATTGTAGAGAGCCTCTCTAAAATTAATGCTTTATCGGTTGTCATAGGCACAACAATCTCACTCTTTCGACCAAAGATAATAAGAGCCATAGGAAAATCATCGCTTAATAGAACAAACTTTTTTAACTTCTCTATGGCAACATCTCTTCGACTTGGTTTGATGTCATCAAGCTCCATTGAACGTGATAGGTCAAGGGCTAAAACAACCTCTATATTGCTATCTTTGATTGTTTTATAGCCATCAAATATGACAGGTCGTGCAAGAGCTAAACTCAAAAATAGAGTAGCAAAAAGTAGGCTTCTCTTTTTTACAAATGGAATGAGTAGTGCTACAAGTAGCGCAATAAGTAGAAAACTACCGTTTAAAAACTGCATACTCTCTGCCTATCATTAAAATTAAAATAGCAAAACTTACAAGCAGAACTTCATAGAAGTAGTAAACGATTTTATAGTGCTTTTTAACGCTTACATCATACTTCTCTATCTTATCTATCTTCTTATAGATCGCTTGAAGTGTTGATGGGTCGGTTGCATTGTGGTACTCTCCAAGACTCTTTAAAACATCTTCATTGATGCTGTTTCCAATGCCGATGGTATAGATCTTGGCATTGGCATATTGTAAACTATTTTGCAGTTGATTAAGCGTTAAAGAGCTTGCTGTATCTTCTCCATCTGTGAGAACAATTAAGATATTGTCTTTGGTTTGAGAGTTTTTAAAGACTCTTACTGCGTAGTTGATGCTATCATAAAGAGCAGTACCACCCTCTAAAAACTCTTTATTAATGAGATTTAGCATATTGTATATGTATGAGTGGTTTGTAGTAATGGGTGATAGGTAGTAAACTTCACCTGCAAAGAGAACTAAGCCGATATTATCAAACCCTCTGTTAGAGATAAACTCTTTAATAATCTCTTTAGCGGTTGTTATCTTATCACTCTTGCCAAATGACCAGTACATTGATGGGCTGTTGTCTAAAACGATGACAATATTCCGCCCTTTTGTATGGGTTGTACCTATAAATCTTTTTTTATAGGGGTGGGCAAGTGCGATGATGAGTGTTATAAAGAGTAGAAGATAGAGGAGCCTTTCAAAACCACGCTCAGGTTTTAAAAACTCTGTATGTGAAAAAATAGTTTGAGCAACTCCTTTTCTTTTGCATAGAAGCTCACAAGCAATAAGCAGTGGAATCATTAGCAAAATATAAGGGTACTCAAAACTCATAGCGCCTCTTTAAACTTTTGAATCACTGTTAGAGTCTCTTTATCAAAGGGTGGAACCTCTCTTTTATATTTGTAACCCTCTAAATGCTCTTTGAGTTCATTATAGTATGGGTTATCTTTCGCATAGGTGTCTGCATATTCGCTAAGCAGATAGGCTGACTCTTTTGAATTGTTTAGGTCAATAGAGTCAATGTCAATACCCTTTTTAGGGTAAGAGATTCGCACCTTCTTAAAGAGTTTAAAGAGTGCATAGATGGTGGCAAAGAGTAAAACAACCACAATGATTAAGTAAAGGATGGTAAAGTCTGGCTCTTGAGTAAGAGGCTCTTCTAACTCAAACATCACTCAGTCCTAAAAGGAGTTTTTGAAAAATCGATGATTTGTCGGTTAAGTTGATATAGCGTATCTGCATCCTTTTGCACTGCTCTTTAAGCTCTTCGTGGAGTTGGGCAACTTTTCTGTTATAGCTTTTTATCATCTTCTTTGAAAGCTCTTCAACCACCACTTGGCGATCTAAATTTAAGATGGTGTGTGATTGATACGCTGATAGATCAAACTCGACATCTTTATTGATACCGATAAAGATATACTCATTTTTAGGGTTCAGTTTGCTTAGATCTATCTCAGCCAAAAAGTCGGCAAAGATGACAACCATAGCAGGGGTTTTAAAGTGTAGATGTTTAAAGAGTTCATTAAAGTTGACCCGTTTTACCTCTGTCTGAAACGCTTCAAAAAGTTTTCCAAAATCTAAAAGTAGTTCCTCTTGGGTTGAAGGTGGGTAGAATGCTCTTTTTTCATCATCAAAGAGTAA
>CAZGCF010000223.1:0-2958 GCA_964524095.1 uncultured Campylobacterales bacterium
AGTTGCTCTAAATTGACCAATTTTAACCTCTTTAATGCCAGAGTAGTTTTGTAAAATTGCTCTATGCCAAGATAGAAGTTTCTCTTTTGTAAGTGGAAGTTTAGATGTTTTTGCATCAAGTAAAACTTCTACTATCTCATCTGAACCTCTTGTATAGTTATAATCATTTTCAAATCCAAGCTTTAATATTTTGTTTATTGAAGATCTTACAGATGATCGATTTAAAAACTCTCCCTCTATTGCAAAAGTAGAATATGCTTCATCTTCAAAAATATCTAATATAACTTTATTTTCATCTTTTTTCTCAACCATTTGCGATAAAGCACTCAATTTACCGAACTTGTAGTATATTTTTGATAGATCAAATTTGTCAAAGTAGAAGTTGCCAAAATCTTTACTTTGCCAGATCCACTCTTTTTCTTGATATGTTTTCATATGGTAATTATATCATCTTTTGATATGATTTTTGAATTTTTACAAACACTCTATTTATGATATGTGGGACTAAAGTCCCATCCCCGATAGAAAGGTTTAGATTTCTACAAAAACCCCATAACAGATTTATGTGCATCCTCTTTTACTGCACACTCTTGCATTAGCCTCTCTAAAAGATCGGTAGCATTTGATATTGGGTTAAATCTATGCTGTCTTCTAACGGCTGCAAAGTCTCCTGGTGTTAAGAGTTTTAACTCTTTTAACATCTTTTTAACTCCTTTGTCAGGCTTATTTATGCCAAGATTTTTGCACTCTTTCTCAAACATCATCAAAGCTTGAGCTTCAGTCATATAGCTAAACTCTAGTTTAAGATCAAAGCGTCGAAGAGATGCTTGAGCAAGATTATCCATCAAGTTTGTAGTTGCTATGAAGACTCCTTCAAAACTCTCCATTTGAGTAAGAAGTTCATTTACCTGTGTTATCTCCCAAGATCGATTTGCCTCTCTTCTATCTTGCAAAAAGCTGTCAACTTCATCAAAGACTAAAACCGCATTTTCTCTTTCTGCCTCTTCAAAAGCGTTTGCAATGTTCTTTTCAGTACCTCCAACCCACATACTAAGTAAGTCGCTTCCTTTTTTAATGATCAAAGGAGCATCTAAAAGATTAGCTATCCACTTTCCAAATGCGCTCTTTCCTGTTCCTGGAGGTCCATATAGGCAGAGTCTTGCACTTTTATGGCTAACAATCCCTTTTGCTATCTCATTAAGATCTGCTTTTGTATTTACTAACGTAGGATCATAATCGTTTGGTATAGAAGATTTTGGTTTAGGTATTGCACCAAATCCTTGTGCTTTAAGTGTTGATGATATAAGCATAATGGCACTATTTTGCAGATCACTATTTTCATCTTTTGTAGCCTCTATGACCTTTGCAGCTCTTGTTAAGATGGCTGGTGTAACATATGGATGTTCAGCAATTGTCTCTACTATATTTGGCTTTAGACTTTTACCAAAATGATCTTGTATGATCTCTATACGTTTAGATTTTGGTGGATTTGGCATCTCTATAACCATATCGAAACGTCTAATTACTGCATTATCTATTCCATTAACAGAGTTTGAGATCCATATGGTTGGAACTTTTGAGTTTTCTAAGATGCGGTTCATCCAACCTTTGTTTCTCTGTTTAGGTTTTACTCCAAAAAATGGCAGAGGTATATCATCCTCAAATATATCTTCTACTTCATCAAACATTAACAGTATCGGCTTTTTATCAAAAAGATATTGAGCGCTTTTAAATGCGTTTAAACGTCTATTTCCGCTTATAGGCTCATCATCCTCATCTGCATAACTTACTTCAAAAAGTTCAAGAGACAACTCTTTAGCAACTGCCTTGACAAGCTCGGTTTTACCAGTACCTGGAGGTCCATAGAGTAGTATGTTAACTCCATTATCTCTATTTTTAATACTCTTTTTAAGGTATGAAAGCATAACTGAAAGCTCTTTTTTCATATAGCTGTAATCATCTACAGATAAACAACCTCTTTCGCAGGTTCGCACCGCCTCTTTAAAGAGTTCATAGATATCCTCATCTTCATAAGTCATCATCATATCTGCAAAAGAGTCGGAGAGTAGATCTATTTTGCCTCTTAAATGTCTAATATTACTACGATCAAGAGTAACAAGACCGGAATTTTGCAAAATAGCTTTTGGAGAGAAAAGAGTTTTGATCTCTTCAGAAGTATAGTCCAAAATTTTTGCTAATGTTCTAAAGAGTTTAGTGCTACTAAAATCATCCATTAGATCAAAAACATCATCCAACTCTTGACTATAGTGCAAAAGAGTAGCAAATTTCAGAAAATCAGCTTCTATATTATTTAAGTTTATGATAGTTCTTATCTTCTTTACATTCTCTTCCAAAATAGAGGGATAAAATATATGCTCATACTCACTCAAAATCTCATCGCATCTCTTTTTTAAAGAGAGAATAACTTCTCTTCTATTTTCATAACACTTTTCATCAAGATGGCTCAATTCAAGGATCTCTGCAATAGAGTCTCTACAAAATCCATGTTCTGTTACTACTTTTGTTTCAAGGTTGAATGTTTTAATGATATGAGAGACAAGATATCTTACGCTTTTTAACTCTTCTACTTCAATAAATGCAGATAGGTTTCCAACTCTGTTGTTCGATTTTCTACGTCTAATATTTCTAACTGAAGCCATCTTTTCTCCTCTATCTTAATGTGATAGAGGAATTTTAGTTTATATAAATGACAACATTGTGTCGTACTACTTCATAGATTTGAGGAATGCTTGGTATATCTCATCAAGTTTTTGATCCTCTTCAAGTAACTCTTTATGCTCTGGGGCTAAAATATGCTCAATGACGGCTACACGTTTTAGAAGATACTCAAACAGCTCTTTATTTATATCTGGAAGCTTGTTATGGCTTAGAGGGCTTTTATCTCGTCCTTTTGTTACTACACGGGCAGGTATTCCAACTGCTGTTGACTCTGGTGGT
>CAZGCF010000224.1:0-2943 GCA_964524095.1 uncultured Campylobacterales bacterium
ATACTATCATAATTCAAGGTTACACAATGCAGATAATCGACGGCAAGAAACTAGCCTTAGAGTTGCGCGAGCAGATTGCAAAAGAGGTTGAAGAGTTAAAAGAGAGTAGAAATATTACACCTGGACTTGCAGTTGTTTTAGTAGGTGATGATCCAGCAAGCCACGCATATGTTAAGATGAAAGCAAAGGCTTGTAAAGAGGCAGGAATATACTCCATTACACACGAAATGCCATCATCAATTAGTCAAAATGAGATCGAAGAGACAATATCAATGATGAACAAAAATCCAAATATAGATGGCATTTTGGTACAGTTGCCACTCCCTTCACACATAGATACAACAAAAATTTTAGAGTTAATTGATCCAAAAAAAGATGTTGATGGCTTTCACGCATATAACTTTGGACGATTGATGACTGGACTTGATGGTTTTGTACCTTGTACTCCGTTAGGTGTTATGGAGATGTTAAAAGCGTACAACATTGATCCAAAAGGTAAAGATGCCTGTATAGTTGGAGCTAGTAACATAGTTGGCAAACCAATGGCGGCACTTTTGCTTAATGCATTTGCTACAGTTGACATTTGTCATATATATACAAAAGATCTTGCAGAGCATACAAAACGTGCAGATATTTTAGTTGTAGGTGTAGGCAAAGCTGGATTAATCACTGAAGATATGGTAAAAGATGGAGCAGTAGTAATAGATATTGGTATCAACCGACTTGAGGATGGCTCTTTGGTAGGAGATGTGGACTATGAAGCTGTAGCTCCAAAATGTAGCTACATTACTCCAGTACCAGGCGGAGTTGGACCAATGACAATAGCAATGCTACTTAAAAACACACTAAAAGCGGCAAAAGAGAGATCATGAATCAAGAAGAACAGACAACTTTACCAACTAAAGATGAGAATGATATTGTAGTAGAATCATCTAAAGAGTCATCAGATAACCTATTTTTAAAACTATACCACTTCTCCAATAGTTGGACAGGTACACTTATAATAGTTTTAATGGTTATCTTCTTTGTAGCACAAGCTTTTGTAATTCCAAGTGGTTCAATGAAAAATACTCTATTAGTAGGTGACTACCTTTTTGTTAAAAAGTATGTATATGGAATACCTACACCACACATCCCTTGGCTAGAGATTCCAGTATGGTTCGATAGTGACGGTGATGGTCATATCATTAAAGGAGAGGGACCAAAACGGGGAGATATTGTAATATTTAGATATCCTCGTAATGAAAAGCTACACTATGTAAAAAGATGTGTAGCAGTTGCAGGAGATATTCTTTTTGTACACAATAAAGAGCTATATCTTCATCCACATGAAGGTAATGAGTATGTTATAACTCACTATCCAAATGCTGAAACAGTAAAAAAAGATGGGATGCTTTTTGTAAAAAATCCTTACAGAAAAGAGTTTCCTGGTATTCATAACGATCCAAATATAACTCCTAATGGAATACACCGAATAGAGATATTTGAGTATGGTCCTGTAAAAGTTGAAGAGGATCACTACTTTATGATGGGTGATAATCGTGATCACTCAAATGATAGTAGATTTTGGGGAAGTGTACCATATAGACTTATCATTGGAAAACCTTGGTTTATCTACTTTAGCTGGAATAAAGATAAAATAATCAGATGGGATCGAATAGGCAGAGATGTAGAAACACTCCAAAGAGAAAATCCACGCTATGTTGAGTGATCTTGATATTATAAAAATTATAGCAACGATTTTATCGTTGATGATTGCCATTATAGGGCATGAGATTATGCATGGATATGTCGCATACAGATATGGCGATACAACAGCCAAAAATGCAGGCAGACTCAGCATCAATCCAATAGCTCATATTGACCCAATAGGTACTATTTTAGTACCTTCATTACTCTATATAAGTGGAGCACCATTTCTTTTTGGATGGGCAAAACCTGTTCCGGTAGATATTCGCACTGTTATTCAAAATGGCGGATATAAAGCTGGAGTAGCAGTAGCACTGGCTGGTGTCACATATAACTTCTTTCTTGCAATAGTTGCATCTATACTATTAGGTTTTTTAGAGTCTCAACACTCACTTATAAGTGCACTTTTTGCAATATTCCTAATGTACACAGTTGTTTACAATGTTGTACTTGGAGTCTTTAACTTATGGCCATTCCCACCATTGGATGGCTCAAACGCTTTACGATTTTTAGCAATGCAATTTAGATGGCAATCAATTCTTAATTTACTAAATAAAATTGAGCCTATTGGAATGATTTTACTCATAATAGTAATAGCCACACCACTTAGTCAATGGTTTTTTATGCCGGCACACTGGCTCATAAATCTACTTCTAAAGTAAATAATACTGAAATAGTGACTTACAATAAAGCCAGTTCAAAGAGAGTTTAATGCTTTAAAGCTGATTATGAAAGAGAAAGTTTTTAACTAAAGATGAAATAGATCAGCTTTTAGAATCATTAAAAAAGTGTTGAAAATATGGATCTGCTTTTTAAGACAGCGTAACCAAAAGAGTAATTAGGTTACGCAGTAAAGAGTTTAGAACTTATCAGCCAGTTTATCAAAGATACCAAAGTGAAAAAGATGATCTACTATATATAAGCCAGATAGTAAAACTACCGTCCAAATTGCTAAAGTTTCAATTATCATTATGCGATCCTTTTAACTCTTTTATTTCTATGAGAATTTTACCAGCTTTATCAAGGTTTATCAAACTACCAACAAAGAAAAAGGCAAATGAAGTATATAAACCATATTCTACTAATGGTGAAACAGTATCGCTTAGTAGAACAGTTAAACTACCACCTAACCCAGCACTAAAAAGCAATAATTTATCCTTGATAATGGAGTATTCCAGCTTTAACAACTCAATCCGTAGTTTTATATCTTCACTACTCATCACCCGCCTTTTTATCGGTACATATAACATCTTT
>CAZGCF010000225.1:0-2909 GCA_964524095.1 uncultured Campylobacterales bacterium
CTACAAAATTTTTACGAATTTGAGTAGGAATATTTTCTACAATTTTTGCTTTTGTACTTCCAAGGTCTATTATTGTAGTGTTTGGTGGTATGTCAATTAGGTTCTGTAAAGAGTTTATAATTCCCTCAACGGGTATTGCCAAAAAGATAACATCACTCTGTTTAAGCTCTTCCCAGTTTACTATCTCATCTACTAAATTGAGTGAAATGGCACTTTCGCAGTGTGACTGATTATGATCAATACCTACAACTTTGTCTATAAATTCTAAATTCTTTACAGCAAGCCCCATAGAACCGCCCATTAAACCAAGTCCTACAACTCCTACCACCATTTAGAGACCTTTAGATAATTTTGATGACGGATTTTATCTAAAGCTCGGTTTAATAGAGTTTAATCCAAAAGATGATAGACTTTACAGCTTTTTAGATTATGTACTGTTTTTGAGGGGATAAGGAAAAAAATATAATGAAACGTTTGCTGTATGCTACACTATTTACAACTGTTTTACTACAAGCACAAGAGATAAAATCTATAAAGTTTGATGGACTTATACATCTCTCTCCAGATATTGCACAAGAGATAATAGGTATGCATCCAGGTGAAGATATAGATATTGAAAAAGTTGATCAGGCTATAAAGAAGTTATATTCACAAAAATATTTTAAAGATATTTGGGTTACCGAAGAGCGAGGTGTTTTAACGTTTCATTTTACTGAAAAACCTGTAATATCTCAAGTTGAGTTGAGTGGTTATGGTGAAAATAAAAAAGATGAGGTACTCTCTCAAATTGGCTTGAAAAAGGGTGATATCTATGATGAGGAGAGAATAGAGAAGGCTAAAGCTACTCTTCTTGGAATAGTTGAGCAAGAAGGATATTTTGATACTGTTGTTGAGGTGATTACTGAACCTCTTAAAAATGGAAGTGTCAAAATTGAGTTTGCAGTCAATAAAGGTGAAAATATCATTATTGAAAAGTTGAATCTTTGTGGTGCAAAAAGTTTTAGCAAAGGCGATCTTGAGTCTGTAATAGCAAATAAAGAGCGTGACTTTATGGGTTGGATGTGGGGATTAAATGATGGTAAAGTAAATATTGATCAGCTGAAATATGATGCCCCACGTATTCGAGACTACTATATGAGACATGGTTATTTAGATGCTCAGGTGGATGATCCACTTCTTAGAGTAGATTTTGATCAATATAGTGCTATTTTAGATTATAAGATAACAGAGGGACCTGTTTATGAGATCAAAGATATTAAAATAGTATTAGATAAACCTGTAATTGATGTTAAAGAGTTAGAAGAGAATCTAAAACTTCACAAGGGTGAAGTATTTAATATTGAAAAGATGCGTAAAGATATTCAAAATATCAGAAAAAAGATAGCAGATATTGGGTATGCATATGTTCGTGTAATTCCAGATTTTAAAAAAGATCCAAAAAATCATAAAGTTGTATTAAACTATATCATAATTCCTGGGAAAAAGGTCTATATTAAAGATGTCATAATCACTGGTAATAATAGAACTTTAGATAGAGTTATACGTAGAGAGGTATATCTAGCTCCTGGTGATACATACTCTTTAACTGATCTAAAAGACTCTAAGTCAGCACTTATGCGAACAGGATATTTTGAAAAAGTCTTGATAGATGAGCGACGCATAAATGATCATGAGATGGAGTTGGTTGTAACTGTTAAAGAGACTCAAACCGGTAATATAATGATTGGTGGAGGATATGGCAGTTATGATGGTTTTATTGTAAATGCTTCAATTAATGATCGTAATGTTTTAGGAAGCGGTATAGCTCTTGGTTTTAGTTTAGACTTCTCTAAATATCGAAACAACTTTAACTTTAGTGTGACAAATCCACGAGTATGGGATTCTGACTATAGTGCTAGTGTAAATCTTTTCAACTCTAAATATGAGTCATATGACTATACGCAAAATAAGAAGGGTGGTTCACTTACAGTTGGAAAAAAGACCTCTAGATACTGGTACACTTCTGTAAGTTATCAATACTTTACAACAGAATTAACAGGAATGGATCCAGCATATCCAGATTATGATCTATATAATGGAAAAGGTTTTACAACAAGTGCAATAACTCCAGCAATACGCTTTAATAATACAGATAACTACTATACTCCAAGAGAGGGTATTATCTTTAGTGCTAGCAGTGAGTATGCTGGGATTGGAGGAGATGCTAAGTTTAGTAAAAACTACTTTAGGTTTGCTACTTACAAAGGTTTGGAAGATTATATAAATTATGATCTTATTTTAAGATATAAGGCACAAGTGGGGTTGATCCCTTGGGAAGAGAATTTGCCGGTTAATGAAAAGTTTTTTATGGGAGGTATTAGATCGGTAAGAGGGTATAAATCTGGATCAATATCTTTAAAAGATGAGAATGGCTATCTTCTTGGTGGAAAATATATGTTTTCAAACTCTATTGAGGCGAGTATTCCATTAATTGAATCGGCTAGAATGAGGCTTACACTATTTTTTGACTACGGAATGATTGGAGAGAATAGTTTTACAGATGAGAAGAGAGCTGGATCAGGTTTTGCAATTGAGTGGTTCTCTCCAATGGGACCAATTAACCTGATATTTGCAAATCCTTTGATGACAAAAGAGGGAGATCAGACATCTAGCTTTGAGTTTACAATGGGTACGCAGTTTTAACTGTGCCCCATTATTAAGAGAATTGAATAGCAATTGGTGCAGGTTTTTCTAACTCTTTAACTCTCTCTTTTGCAAGGTAGTTATCAAATGGAGTATCTATGTTTAAAACTCCATTTTTGTATGTAGCACTCACTTTACCCTTTTCTCTGCTAAAGTGTATTGTTTGTGATAGTGAAACAATATAGCTAAGCCAAGAGAGTCTTTTTTCATCTGGTAAGAGTTTTTTA
>CAZGCF010000226.1:0-2905 GCA_964524095.1 uncultured Campylobacterales bacterium
GTACAGCTACTTTTGCCAATATGTTGGCAACAAGTGCAATTGTTGCCATCGCTTCATCCTCTTTACCTTCTTTCATTTTTGACCAAGGCATACCGGTATCTATAGCTTTATTGGCAATGCGTAGAGTTTTCCACAACTCTTCTAAGTATCTGTTTGTCTGAATTTCATATAGATACTCTTCAATATTGCTTAAAATAGATTCAACCTCTTCAAGTTCAGTAGAGTGATGAGTTTTAACTCCATCACTTTTTACATTAAAATCAAAATATTTTCCACTCATACCAATGATTCGGTTTAGAAGGTTACCAAGATCATTTCCAAGATCAGAGTTGATTCGGTCAATAAGAGCTTTTTGACTAAAGTCTCCATCTTGACCAAAAGGTACTTCTCTTAGCATAAAGTAGCGGAAGTTCTCAAGCCCATATGCATCTGCAATCTCTTTTGGATTGACAACATTACCTTTCGATTTGCTCATCTTTTCACCATTTCTTGTCCACCAACCGTGTGCCGCTATATGTTTAGGTAGCTCAAGACCAAGACTCATTAAAAATGCAGGCCAGTAAATTGCGTGGAATCGAAGAATATCTTTACCTATTAGATGAACTTTTGCAGGCCAAAAATCGATACGTTTTTCATCATTACCGTAACCAAGTGCAGTTATATAGTTCATCAATGCATCAAGCCATACATACATAACATGTTTAGGATCATTGATGCTTTCAGGCAGTTTAACACCCCAGTCAAAACTTGTACGGGTAATAGAGAGATCCTCAAGACCATTTTTTACAAAGTTAATTACTTCATTTCGCTTTGATTTAGGCAAAATACATTCAGGGTTGTTTTCATACCATTCAAGAAGTTTGTCTTGGTATTTTGAGAGTTTAAAGAAGTAGCTCTCTTCTTCTACTACTGTAGTGCTTCTACCGCACTCAGGGCAAAATTCATCATCAATAAGTTGAGTTTCAGGGAAAAAGGTTTCACAACTTACGCAGTAGTGACCACTATAGACATCTTTGTAGATATCTCCATTGTTATACATCACTTCAAACGCTTTTTGAACACCCTTCATATGGTCGGCATCGGTTGTTCTAATGAATTTATCATAGCTGATCTCAAACTCATCCCAAAGCTCTTTAAATCGACCCGATATCTCATCAGCATACTCTTGTGGTGATTTGCCTCTAGATTTAGCCGCCTGCTCTATTTTTTGCCCATGCTCATCTGTTCCTGTAAGGAAAAATACTTCATCTATATGTCCAACCAAACGAGAATATCTTGCTAATGTATCGGCAATTATAGTTGTATAGGCATGACCTATATGAGGTACATCATTAACATAGTAGATAGGAGTAGTTATATATACTTTTTTACACTTATCACTCATTGAAAAATCCTGTTTTTAAATTTAGAATTCAAAGCCACCACCTTGTCCTTTGTTCATACTTTCATAAACCTTTTTAACATACTCATTTCTAAGTTGACACCCAATTACCTTTTCACATTTGAAACAACTTTGTAGTTGCATCTCTTTTTGGCAGGCAATAAGCCTCTCTTTTGCTTCAGCTCTTGCCAACTCCCATTTGTCTAACTCTTTTTCGTTAGACACTATACGCCTCTTTTACTTTTGAGATCTCATATCTACTTCCAAAGAAGCATGGTGTAGTCTCATGTGGATCATTACAAGGAAGTTCTAAAAGTCGGCACCCTTTATTGTCAATTGCTTCACCACCTGCTGTTTCATAGACAAATGCAAAAGGGAATACTTCAAAGAGTTTGCGAAGTTTGCCTTCTGGTTTATCTGTTGTTCCAGGATAGCTAAAAAGACCACCACCTTTTAGCAAGATTTGATGAAGATCTGGAACCATTCCTCCAGAGTATCTAAGGCGATAACCTTCATTAAAAAGAGAGTCAACCATCTCTTTGTGATGCTTTGGCCAGTGTTGCTGTGTTCCACCAGGAGCGTTAAGCTTACCTTTCTCTTTTAGCTTGATTGTCTCTTGCTCCATAAACTTTCCATGACGGAAGATAAAGTGGCGTACACTCCCTTTGTATGCAGTAACCATCTCTAATCTTGGACCATAAACAATATAAACACTTGCTAACATTCTATTTGCTTGGAATTCACCATCATAGATACCAAATATCGATCCAACACTAAGATTAACATCAATAAGGCTTGAGCCATCAAGAGGATCGTAAGCAATCATATATCTGCCATTTTCATGCAGAGTTTCAGACTCCTCTTTCTCTTCACTTGCAATAGCCTTTATTGCACTAATCTTAGAGAACTCCTCAGCAATGATTAGATCGCTTTGAATGTCAAGTTTAAGCTGTATATCTCCAGTTGCATTGCACTGCTCTGAGTAACATAGATCTTCATTCGTTATAGCATCACGAATGCGATGAGCTGACTTCTCTATGGCATCAAATATAGGTTTTAGAGTCATTTAAACTGCCTTTGCATTGGTTTTTATCCACTCAATGATTCTATTTGTATCATTTAGATCAAGAATATCGATATTTGATGGAATCTTATAGCTGTTTAGATCAATAGAGCCATCAATTGCAATCGCCTCTGAACAGCTAAAATAGCTCTCATCAATACTATTGCGAAAGATAGCTATTCGAGGTAGAGGAAGAGTCTTTAACCCCTCTACAAGAAGGTAGTCGAAATCGTTTACCATCTCTATGATCTCATCTATCTGCTTTTGTCGATGAGAGAAGTATGTTGTTCTTGTAGGAGAGGTTACGACAACCTCTGCACCTGTATTAAAAAATTTCCAACTATCTTTACCTTCCACATCAAACTTTGCTTTGTCTTTAGGATCATTTTTGACAATAGCAACTTTATGGTCAGTAATTAAAACTTTGGCAATCTTTTCAATAAGAGTGGTTTTACCACTAT
>CAZGCF010000227.1:0-2877 GCA_964524095.1 uncultured Campylobacterales bacterium
GGTTATATTTAACAATAGTGCAGTACAGATCGATAGTTTAGAAATTTTTGGCATTGTATTCCCCTCTTATATATTTTTTAAATGATTTTTTTGAATAGTTTAGTTATCAATTTAGAAGCATGGAGGGGAGTTATTTTTGATCTTTAAAGGTATATTTTGAAGATTATCTATGGCACTAAGGGTGGCAATGATCTTTTGCAAAGAGACATAAGCTTGTATCGCCTGTAATGAAAAGTAGTTTTTGCCAAACCCTTTTGGAGTGTGCAAATTTATCCTTTTAGCATTTCAATGATCGGTTTTGCTAATGATAGTGCTTTACTTCTATGTGAAAGCTCTCTTTTAATCTCTGGATCAAGCTCTCCCAAAGTCTTGTCAAATCCTTCTGGAATAAACATAGGGTCATAACCAAAACCGCCATCACCTCTTGGCTCATCTATTACTTTACCATACATCCACCCATGCATAACATACTCAGCTTCATGAGCAACTATTGCTATAGCAGCAGTATAGTAAGCCGGAGTCTCTTTTAAACCACTTTTTTTAAGATTTTCAACAAGTTTGTTTAAGTTTTGCTTGTCATCAGCTCCAACTCCGGCATATCTTGCACTATAAATTCCAGGTTCATTATTTAAAGCAGGAACAGTAATGCCACTGTCATCACTAATAACAATAACATCTTTGGAATTTAGTTTATTGAAAATAGTTTTTGCTTTGATTAGCGCATTTTCGGCAAATGTAGAGCCATTCTCCTCTATTTCAAGAGGACCTAATATATCTTTAAAGGGTACTATATGATCATCCTTAAAGAGAGATTGAATCTCTTTTACTTTACCTTTATTTGAAGTTGCAAGAATAATTTGCATTTTTTTCAACCTTTAGTATATAACTGATGTATAATTTTGTCAGAATTTTACCATAAGGATCTATCGTGAAAGAGATTTTCAAAAAGGTACTCCCTTTAAGTCTCATTGTTGCTTTGAGATTTTTCGGCCTCTTCATTGTGCTTTCTGTACTTTCACAGTATGCATTGGAGTTGCCTGGAGGTACTGCTCTTTTGGCAGGTATTGCAGTTGGAGGGTATGCATTGACCCAAGCAGTCTTACAAGTGCCGTTTGGCGTACTTAGTGATAAGATAGGGCGTAAAAAGACTCTTCTTATAGGTTTGCTGATATTTGCAGCCGGATCGGCAATCAGTGCTATTGCTGACAATATATACATTTTACTGTTAGGAAGGTTCTTGCAAGGAGCAGGAGCAATCGGTTCAGTTGTTACTGCAATGATTGCAGATCATGTACGAGAAGATCAGCGTGCTCATGCAATGGCTGTTATGGGTATGACAATTGCTATGAGTTTTGCGGCGGCAATGATAATAGGACCAATTATAGGCGGGCTCTACTCTGTCAGTGCTCTCTTTTGGATTACAGCTATTTTGGCAATTCTTGCATTGACAATTCTATTTACTGCTGTTCCTGAACCTCCAAAAATCATACACAGCTACTCTGAAGAGGAGGCAAAAATAAAACATGTCTTTAAAGATAAAGATTTGGTTCGAATGTACATAACATTTCTATTTCACAGCTCAACTATGGCTATTGCCTTTTTCCTAATTCCTATTATTATGAAACAGAAGTTTGGGTTGGGTGCTGAAAGTTACTGGAAAATCTATCTTCCTGCAGTATTTTTTGGAATTATTGCAATGGGACCGGCGGCGGTATTTGGAGAGAAGTATGGTAAAGGCAAAGAGGTCTTTTTGGCATCTATCGTATTTATAGCTGCTGCATTTATTTTAATGGGGTGGAGCGACTCTATTCTTTGGTTTGGAGTTGGTGCAACATTCTTCTTTATTGGATTTAATATGTTTGAACCTCTATTGCAGAGCTTTGTAAGTAAATTTGCCAAAGTTCACCAAAAAGGGGCGGCACTTGGCGTAGCAAATACATTTGCTTATGTAGGTATATTTTTAGGTGGTGCAATTGGAGGTTGGTTATATCAACACTTTGGTAGTGGTGGTGTTGCAACTTTTGTTTTAGTAGTATCTATTTTTTGGGCAGGCTGGATCTTTACAATGAGAAGTCCTGGGGTAAGAGATAATCTCTTTTTACCATTTGAAGAGTATGATAAAAGCAAGATTGATGGCTTAAAAATGGTTAACGGTGTAACAGACTTCTATTTGAATGAGACTGAGCAGATTATAGTAGTCAAATTTGATAATGAGATTGTTTCGGCTGATATTATAGAGACATTTCTTAAAAAATAACTATTAGATATATTTTGCTATAATCGCATAAAAAAGATTGCTCAAATGCGCGTTATTCAGTATAGTGTAAAAGTATTTGAAATTGAGATAGAGAATGAAGAAGAGTTTTTAACTTTTGTTCGTAAAAATATTGTTCTTTTAAAACGATATCTTCTTCTTTTAAAAGGTGATGTAACACCGGTAATTGAGACCTTTTTGCAAAAGGAAGGGATCGCGTTTACAAAAGATTTGTCACTTCAATCTCAAAGTGGCAAACCGCTTCAATTTACAAAGCAGAGTGGACTTAGAATAATCGATCAGCTAGTCAGAAGTGGTCAGGAGATAGTAGAGAAGCGTGATCTACTGGTACTAAGAAGGGTTAACAGTGGTGCCAGCATCCGAACAGAAGGAAACTTTATAGCACTATCAACCATTGAAGGAAAAGTTGAGTGTAACGGAGAGTTTATGCTCTTAAAGCCATCACAAAAAGCTTGTATTGTATTTAATGGTGCCGATATATCGGATGCAATGGATGATGAGCACTTCTATAAGATAAGATTTAAAGATGATGAGATTCTTATATTAAATTATGCAAAGGATATTCAATGGGCATAGTTTTTGCTGTTATTAGTGGTAAAGGC
>CAZGCF010000228.1:0-2872 GCA_964524095.1 uncultured Campylobacterales bacterium
AAAGCAGTATTTCATTAAATCCAATTTCTTTATATTTAGGAGTTGTATTGTTTATCTCTATAGGTGTGTTATTTATATAAATATTCCAATTATCAATATCGGGGGAACTTTTTACATTAGTATCATAAAAACTGCCAATTATTGCCATTGCACCAAACAAAAGGCCAAGAATCATCACCAAGCCAATGACACTGCCTAAATCCATCGACACTCCTGATTTTTATTTTTAATAACTTTGGCTTAATTGAGGATTTTTGAAAGAATCTCTCTTATCTTACTTTTGCACATTTTAATCTTTATTGCGTTAAAATCACCTAAAATTTATAGAAAACAGGATAGTTATATGTCACTTTCTATCATTATATTAGCGGCAGGTCAAGGTACACGAATGAAATCAAATAGACCTAAAGTGCTTCATCCTATAAGTGGCCTGCCTATGATCCATTATAGTATAAAAGCCGCCCAAAGCATTAGTGATGATATTACGGTAGTTTTATATCATCAAGCTGAACTAATTAGAAAATCTATTAATGAGTCATTTAGCGGCATAAAGTTCAAAATTCAAGATCATAAAAATTTTCCAGGTACCGGCGGTGCTGTTATGGATATAGATACAAAACATGATAGCATTCTGGTACTAAATGGCGATATGCCTCTTATAACTGATGAATCTCTACAACCTCTCATATCTTGCGAAGCAGATATTGTAATGAGTGTTATTGAGCTAGATAAACCACAAGGTTATGGGCGAGTAATAGTTGAAGATGGAGAAGTAGAAGCAATTGTTGAAGAGAAAGATTGCACCAACGAACAAAAAAGGATCAAAACAGTTAATGCAGGTGTATATATTTTTAAAAAAGATCTATTAGATAAATATTTACCAAAACTCTCTAATGATAATGCACAAGGTGAGTACTATCTAACCGATATAATAAAAATGGCAAAAGATGATAATCTTCAGATCAAACCTATTTGGGTAGATGAAGAGTCATTCAAAGGAGTTAACTCACGTTATGATCTTGCAATTGCTGAAGAGTTAATGCAAAATAGAATTAAAAAAAAGTGGATGCAAGCAGGCGTTACAATGCATCTTCCTTCTACTATCTATGTTGATAGTCGTGCAATATTTGTTGGGGAGTGTATAATTGAAAATGGTGTTACTATAATTGGAGAGAGCGTAATAGAAATAAGTCATATAAAATCTCATACAGTTATAGAGAATGCTGAAATTAAAAACTCTACTTGTGGTCCAATGGCACGAATAAGACCTGGTTCTACTCTTATAAATACCCATATTGGGAACTTTGTAGAGGTTAAGAAGTCTCAACTTAAAGGTGTTAAAGCCGGACACTTAAGCTATTTGGGTGATGCACAAATAGATGAGGGAACCAATATAGGAGCAGGAACCATTACATGCAACTATGATGGTGTTAAAAAATATAAAACCAAAATTGGAAAAAATGTCTTTGTAGGAAGTGATACACAACTGGTAGCACCTGTAACAATTGAAGATAATGTGATTATTGCAGCAGGTACAACTGTAACAAAAAATGTAAAAGAGGGTTCATTGGCTATATCAAGAACTCCTCAAAAGACAATAAGAGATTTTTTCTATAAATTTTTTAAAAAAGAAGAGTAAACTATGATTAAACAACTTAGATTTGATGGTAAAAATATTCTTATTGGTGTAACAGGAAGTATTGCGGCATATAAGACTTGCGAACTGGTTCGGCTTTATATCAAAGCTGGTGCAAATGTACGTGTTGTAATGACTGAATCAGCAAAACGTTTTGTAACACCACTTACATTTGAAGCACTAAGTGGCAATGCTGTTTTAGAAGAGAATAGTGAATCTTGGCACAATGATCTAAATCATATTGGTCTAAGTGAGTGGGCAGATATTTTCATTATAGCACCTGCTACTGCAAACACAATTAACAAATTTGCAAATGGAATAGCAGACAATCTTCTATTGCAAACAGCCCTTGCCTTTGATAAAACCATTCTTATTTGCCCTGCCGCAAATACAAAAATGATCGAAAACCCTACAACTGTAGCAAATATTAAAAGATTGAAACTGCACCGTCTTGAGGTTGTTGAACCTCAAGTTGGAAAACTTGCCTGCAATAGTGTAGGAAATGGAGCAATGGCAGATCCAAAGATCATATTTGCTACCTCTTCCAAACATCTATATGAAGATGAATTCTGGAAAAATAGACGTGTAGTTGTAACAGGTGGAGGAACAATCGAAAAGATTGATGATGTAAGATATCTTACAAACTTTTCTAGTGGGAAAATGGCTGAATCTTTAGTTACAGCACTCTATGCAAAAGGTGCAGATGTATGCTACATTACAACACGCGAACCACAAGATATACCACCTGTACATGTCATAAAAGTTGAGAGTGCTGATGAGATGCTCTTATATACAAAAGATGCATTGAGAATTGCAAAAAAAGGTATTCTTTGTAAACCATCATTCCACTCTGACATATCTCAACCTCAACTTATTAAAAAGACTCCTTGGCTATTTATGGCTGCGGCAGTTAGTGACTATAGACCAGCTTTTCCGCAACAAGGAAAACTTAAAAAGAGTATTTTAGATGATAAATGGATACTTGAGATGGTCTCTAATCCAGATATTTTAAAAACGCTCAATAAAGATGGCATAAAAACAGTTGCTTTTAAAGCTGAAATGGATAAGGTTAATGCACTAAAAAATGCTACTGCTCTTCTAGATGAGAAGAGTGTTGATGCAGTAACTTTAAACATACTTGAAAATAGCAAAAGTTTCGGTACAGACACAAATAGTGTTACTTTAATTTGAAGAGATAAAAATAATATAGAAATACCGAATGACAATAAGTTTAAT
>CAZGCF010000229.1:0-2858 GCA_964524095.1 uncultured Campylobacterales bacterium
TATAGGATCAAAACATAAGCTTTCATCTTGGATTAAAGAGATTATTGTAGATAGAGTAGGGGAACTAAAGGACTTAGTTTTTTGTGATATTTTTGCAGGGACGGGGATAGTCGCAAGGGTTTTTAAAAAAGATGTAAGAAAGATTATTTCTAATGATATAGAGTATTACTCTTATGTATTAAATAGAAACTACATAAAAAATCATAGAGCTATAAAAAGAGCTGATGAGTTAATAGATGAGCTTAATAGGTTGGAGCCAAAAGAGGGGTTTATTTATAAAAACTATTGTTTGGGCAGTGGAAGCGGTAGGCAATATTTTAGCGATGAAAATGGTAAAAAAATTGATTGTATTAGAGAGAAGATAGAGGAGTGGTACAAGAGTAATAAGATAGAACAAAATGAGTATTACTTTTTGCTTGCATCACTGATTGAGAGTGCTGATAAGGTGGCAAATACGGCTTCTGTTTATGGAGCTTTTTTAAAACATTTAAAAAAGAGTGCTAAAAAAAAGCTAATTTTAGAAGCGGCATATTTAGAAGAAATTGAGAACGAACATGAAGTGTTGCAAGAAGATGCTAATTTGCTTATAAAAAAGATTAGTGGAGATATTTTATATCTTGATCCACCATACAACCATAGACAGTATGGAGCAAATTATCATCTTTTAAATACCATAGCGGAGTATAAACCTTTTGAGCCAAGAGGAGTGAGTGGATTAAGAGAGTATTATAGGTCAAAATATTGTAGAAAAAATGAGGTTTGTCAAGCTTTTGATGAGCTTATAAAGAGTGCTAAATTTAAGTACATTTTTTTGAGTTATAATAATGAAGGGCTAATGAGTCAAGAGAATATAGAAAAGATAATGTCAAAATATGGAAAATACAGCTTAGAGAAGGTAAAATATCAAAGATTTAAAGCAGATAAGGATGAAAATAGAACTCATAAGGCAAATAAAACTTATGAGTATTTGCATATATTAATAAAAGGTTAAAGATGCCCAAACGAGATGATATTAAAACGATATTGTTAATTGGATCTGGGCCGATCGTAATTGGTCAGGCTTGTGAATTCGACTACTCTGGAACGCAGGCAGCCAAGACGCTGAAAGAGCTTGGTTACCGTGTTGTGCTTATTAACTCCAACCCTGCAACGATTATGACCGATCCTGAGTTTGCAGATCGTACATATATTGAGCCTATTACCGAAGATGTAGTTGCAAGGATTATAGAGAAAGAGGGTGTTGATGCTATTTTGCCTACTATGGGTGGGCAGACAGCTCTCAATGTTGCTATGAGTATGCATGAGAAAGGTATGCTTGAAGGAATTGAGTTTCTTGGTGCAAATCCTTCAGCCATTAAAAAGGGTGAAGATAGGCAGGCATTCAAAGAGGCAATGATCAAAATTGGAATGGATCTTCCAAAGAGTCAGTATGCATACTCTATGGATGAAGCTATGAATGCTGCTGAGAATATTGGATTTCCTCTAATTATTCGTGCTTCATACACATTAGCAGGTGGCGGTAGTGGTGTAGCTTATAATATTGATGAGTTCAAGGCATTGGCAGCGGCAGGATTGGAAGCTAGTCCTATCAATGAGATTTTGATAGAAGAGAGTCTTCTTGGGTGGAAAGAGTATGAGATGGAGGTTATTCGCGATAGAGCTGATAACTGTATTATTGTCTGTTCCATCGAAAACTTAGATCCTATGGGTGTTCATACAGGAGACTCTATTACTGTTGCACCTGCATTGACACTGACCGATAAAGAGTATCAGCGAATGCGTGATGCAAGTTTTGCAATTTTACGCGAAATTGGTGTAGATACAGGCGGATCCAATGTTCAGTTTGCGGTAAATCCTAAAACTGGGCGTATGATAGTTATTGAGATGAATCCTCGTGTCAGCCGATCTTCAGCACTTGCTTCAAAAGCAACTGGTTATCCTATTGCAAAAGTGGCTACTCTTCTGGCTGTAGGATTTACTCTTGATGAGATTAAGAATGACATTACCGGCACTCCAGCAAGCTTTGAACCGGTAATTGACTATATTGTTACAAAATTACCACGCTTTACTTTTGAGAAATTTCCTCAAGCAGAATCGACATTGACAACATCTATGAAGAGTGTCGGAGAGGTAATGGCAATTGGTCGCACATTTAAAGAGTCTGTCCAAAAAGCACTCTGTTCACTTGAAACAGGTCTTGTAGGGTTTGATCCAATCAGTTGTGATGATGAAACATTACGTCGTGAAATTCGCAGACCAAATGAGAAACGACTTCTTTATATAGCTCAAGCTTTTAGAGATGGATATAGCATAGAAGAGGTTCATGAATTAAGTAAAATAGATCCTTGGTTTTTATATCAGATCAAACAGATCATAGATTTAGAGAAAGAGATCGATATAGATATTTTGCAAAATCCAGATCTGCTAAGAAGAGTAAAAGCAGATGGTTTCAGTGATGCAATGATTGCAAAAATCATTGATGAAAAAGAGAATATGGATTTAAGTGAAAATGATATATACACAGCACGTAAAAAACATGGTATAGAGTTAGAGTATCATGAAGTTGATACCTGTTCGGCAGAGTTTAAAGCACTTACACCATATCTCTACTCATCTACAAACATAATGAAACTTCCTAATAGTGAAGAGAGTAAAAAAGATGATAAAAGTAAAGTTCTTATTATAGGTGGTGGTCCTAACCGTATTGGTCAGGGTATTGAGTTTGACTACTGCTGTGTTCATGCCGCATTTGCTCTTGAAGATATGGGTGTTACTTCAATTATGTATAACTGTAACCCAGAGACTGTTTCAACTGACTACGACACAAGTGATATTCTCTATTTTGATCCAATCGATTT
>CAZGCF010000230.1:0-2840 GCA_964524095.1 uncultured Campylobacterales bacterium
TTACTTTTATGCTACTTAGATAGATTTTTAATAAGCTTGCGTATAGTGTATAATTTTGAATATAGACTAATTAATCAAAAGTAGTAGTATGTTATACATAAATCGCAATGTAAGTATTAATACTATAAATATAATTGGAATAATAATTCTTCTATTGCTGGATCTACTCTTTACCGCTTTAGTAGTTTATGAGGAGTATAAAGATTTTAATATAGAGGTAACTCAACTAAAAACCCACTATTTTACAAAAAAGAGAGAAGAGATTAAAAAACAGACAGAAAGAGTAATTCAGTATATAACCTACTCATATGAAAATTACCAAGATAGTTTGAATAGAGAAAAACTGCAACAATATACTATTGATGCTATTAGGCAACTCACTTCCAACCTCTCTTCTGATCACTATATATTTATTTATAATTTAGATAGATTAAATCTATCTAACTCAAACCGTGCTGAAATAAGATGGAAGAATATGTTAAATAGTTCCACATCAATAGGATCTTCTACTCTTAAAGAGCTTATACAAAAAATCAAAAATGGTGATGGGTATATATACTACCAATGGAAAGATCCATCTACAAAAAAGCTTACACTAAAAATATCTTATGCAGAAATTTTTAAACCTTGGAGCTGGTTAGTTGGAACAGGGGTCTATATGGGGGAGCTTGAAAATATGATTCATAAAAAAGAGGAGGAGATGAAGAGCCGTCTTATAAAGTATGTTATGGAGATTTTGACACTCTCAACTATCATTTTTGGTTTTGCATTTGCAGGTATGAAGCTAATCAATAAAATAGTAAAAGATGAGATCACAACTTTTAGTGAATTCTTTAACTCAGCGGCTACACGATATACAGTTATTGATAAAAATAGATTAAAGATTAAAGAGTTTATTCCTCTTGCTAGTTATGTTAACCATATGGTAAATACTATACATCAAAGAAATAGTGAGTTGGTTCAACTCAACTTTTCACTTGAGGAGAAAGTGCGTAAAAAGACAGCAAAACTTCAAGAGCAGAAGGAGTATTGTGAACAGCTTGTAAAAGCACAAGATGCATTTATAAAAACCTCCATTCATGAGATAAATACACCTTTAGCAATTATTATGGCACAAATTGATCTTTTAAAAATGCAAAAAGAGGATAACAGATATATACAGAAGATTGAGGCGGCAGCAAAAATGATCCATAATATATATGGTGATTTAAGTTATCTCTTAAGATATCATCGTATAGAATATGAAAAAGAGCCTATTGATCCTGAGAAGTTTATTAGACAACGTATAGACTTTTTCAAAGAGATAGCACAATCAAATAGATTGAGATTTAAACCAATATTACAAAAGAGTGATAAAGTGTGGTTAAATAGAGAGGAGTTTATGCGTCTAGTTGATAATAACTTATCAAATGCTATCAAATATGCATTACCAGATAGTGAGATTGTCGTAAAACTTCAGAATGAAAAAGAGAGTGTTAAGTTGAGTTTTAGCAATCGAGCCAAAGAGATTACCAATATAGAGAAACTTTTTGAACCATTTTATCAAGATAGCAAGAAAGATAGCGGTTTTGGTTTAGGGCTCTTTATTGTTAAAAGAGTTTGCGAACGAAATATGATAGGTGTTACACTTCAACACAATGAAAATGTAGTAACATTTACCTATATTATTTCAAAATGGAATGGCAATGAAAATATTACTGCTTGAAGATGAGATGATGCTTAATGATGCAATAGTTGAGTTTCTAAAAATTCATAACCATGAAGTTGTCTCATTTTTTGATGGAAATAGAGCATTAGAGTCTTTAAAGAGTGAGGAGTATGATCTTCTTATTTTAGATATAAATGTACCAAACATTAATGGTTTAGAGCTTTTAGAGAGGTTGCAAACTCAAAAGATTCAGACTCCTACCATCTTTATAAGCGCAATGACGGGTATGGAGGAGATTGCAAAAGCTTATGAGCTTGGTTGCTATGACTATCTTAAAAAACCGTTTCATCTACCTGAACTTCTTCTGCATATACAAAAAATTGATCAACTGCTAGGAATTAGAGACAAACAGCATATACGCCTTAGTCAACGTTACAGTTTTGATAAAGCGAGTGAAACACTACTTTTTGATAAAAAGCCCGTCCCCTTGACAAAGAGACAGATGCAGATAGTTAAGCTACTTGCGACTCATCAAGGGAATGTTGTTGATTTTGAAATGTTACGCCACTATGTTTGGGATGATGCTATTATTGATAATGCAACAATACGTGCTGAAGTAAGTCGGCTAAAAAAGGGGTTGAAAGAGGATTTCATTGTAAATATTCGCGGTGTAGGTTACCGTATAGATCGTAATTGATAAATAAAAGTTACTTTTTTACACATCTGCTTTTAACTTTGACTAAAATCTAGTGCCAAAATCAAATTGCTACGTTCACGCTACACTTGATTTTTAGCATAACCTTGTAGAGATTTATAAGGAGTATGCATGAAAAAACTTATATCTGTAGCGGTTGCTGCTGCTATTGGAACAGCTGGGTATGGTGCCGATACATTAGAAGAGGCATTCAGCAATGGAAAGGTTAGTGGTCAACTTCGTATTTTCTACATAGATAGAGATTATGAAGGAGGAGTTACACTTCACAGATCAGCTTTGGCAACTGGCGGTCATTTGAAGTATGAGACTGCACCCTATTATGGATTTAGTCTTGCTACAGCCTTTTATACAACAAATGGCTTTGGAATAGGCTCTGACACCCTGCCAGGTAATGCATATTTGATAGCATTTGATAAGTTATTATCAACTAGACGAGTATATTCTTCTATATTCAACCATACTTTTTCGATTTTTAGA
>CAZGCF010000231.1:0-2831 GCA_964524095.1 uncultured Campylobacterales bacterium
ACTTAAATGATGAGTTTCATAGACTTAAAGCAAAGGAGCTTGCTATGCCATTTGTCATAGAAAAAACAAAAGATCCGTTATATAAAGAGGGGCTTTATGAGGGTGAAAAGAAAGGCGAGGAAAGAGGTGAAATGAGAAGAAAGTTAGAAGATGCTATCATAATGGTTGAAAAATTTAAAATAGACATAAAAGATGTATCAAGAGAGTTGAAAGTACCTATTGAAGAGATTAAAAAGAGATTAAAATAGCTTTTATCAATGTTCACCATTCAGCTTGAGCAGATTGCAACCGTAGAGAAGTTAAAAGAGTCTGCCTTTGCCATCAAATCAAAGGCTGTCGGGTTAGATAAAGAGAGTGTTTTACGTTATAGAGATGATGAAGCACTTCTTGAAGAGTTAGCAGAAGAGTTAATTACAGGTCGCTATGTACCGCAACCACTTAAACGCATAGAGATAGCAAAAGATAAGAACGAGACTAGACCTTTAGGACTCTCTTCTGCCAGAGATAAGGTAGTCCAAAAATTTCTTGCAATGCAGATGACGGAATATTTTGATCATCTATTTAGCAACAGAAGCTACGGTTACCGTCCAAATAAAGGGACGCTAAAAGCCATTAACCGTTGTCGTGACTACATTAGAAGAGGTTATATTTACGTCTATAAGACAGATATAGACAACTTCTTTGAAACTATAGATCATGATGAGCTTATATCTTTACTACAAAAGCATATATCTGATGAACGAATCATAAAAATTATCTCACTATTTTTAAAAA
This sequence comes from uncultured Campylobacterales bacterium, assembly GCA_964524095.1. Taxonomy (GTDB): domain Bacteria; phylum Campylobacterota; class Campylobacteria; order Campylobacterales; family Hydrogenimonadaceae; genus Hydrogenimonas. The sequence continues at coordinate 775 of CAZGCF010000231.1, forward strand.
ATGGTAGCTTTAAAACATTTGACTATATTGATCACAGTGAAGGTGTACATCAAGGCGATGCACTATCTCCGCTTTTAAGTAATGTTTACCTTGATCAGATGGATAAGTGGTTAGAAGATCGCAATATTGAGTTTGTGAGATTTGCAGATGATTTTGTACTATTTTTTAAAAAGCCAAAAACCTATAAAAATGTCGTAGAAAAGCTGAAAGGCTTTTTACAATCTATTGGGCTTAAATTAGAAGAGCAAAAGAGTTACAATGCAAGCGTAAATAGTGGTTTTACCTTTCTTGGTTGCAGATTTTTCCAAGATCATATACTCATAGATAACGATAGACTCCAAAAAAAGGTCTCAAAGATTTATGGTATGGTAAAAAAGAGATGGGAGCTTCAACGTTTCATAAGTGAATTGAACAGTTTTACCGAGTCTTTACAGCAATATTACCTTAAGATCATTACACCGCAAAGTCCACAATTTTCGCATCTTGAAAGTGCTTTAAAAGATGCGGTAGCCAGACGATTGGCAACTGCATTTTCACAAAGAGAGATCCTTTACAAAAAAGATGCAAAACCTATTATCTCTACACTTTTGCCATTAACACCCATTAGCAAAACAGAAAAAGAGAATTTTGTTGAAGAGATCATAGATAAAGCCAAAGCAATGGCAAAATCTTTTACAAAAGATTCGTCTAAAAAGTCTCTTACTAAAACTAAGCAAAAGTTTGCTAAAAAAATAGCTCTAAACTCTACACTACTTGTAGATACATTTGGATCATCTCTTGGAGTCTCAAAAAATCGTATAACACTTAAAGTAAAAGGTAAAGTTGTCCAATCCATACCAAAGAATAGTTGTGAGCATATCATTATACAGAATAGAGCGGTAAGTTTAAGTAGTGCATTGATCCATCTATGCAGTAAACAGTCGATTCCCATAGATTTCATTGATGGCAAACTAAATCACTATGCATCTCTACACACATTTACTCAAAGTTACGCAAAACGTGCCATAATGCAACTAAAGATAAAAGATGATGAGGCACTCTCTTTAGAGTTTGCAAAAGCTTTCATAAAAGCAAAACTAAAAAACCAGGCAAATTACATAAAATATTTGCATAAACACCATAAAGAGGCGAAAGATAGTACAGCAAAAATCCGCACAATAGCAGGAAAGATAAAGTTTGCAAAAAGTACTGAAACTCTAATGGGCATAGAGGGTAGTGCTTCGGCAATATATTGGGAGACTTTAGGAAAAATCATATCAGACAAAATAGAGTTCAAAGGTCGCATAACGCAAGGTGCAACTGATCCTGTAAATAGTGCTTTAAATTACGGTTATGCCATTTTGTATTCAGAGGTTCAAAATGCACTAATTCGTGCAGGATTGGCACTACACATCTCTTTTCTTCATGCATTAGATGAGAATAAACCGACTTTAGTTTTCGACTTCATAGAGGAGTTTCGTACATTTGTCGTAGATAGAACAATCTTTTCTATGATCAATCGTGAAGAACCAATAGAGGTAGATGATAATGGAATGCTAAAAAAGGCTTCTAAAAAACTTGTAGCTCAAAATGTCATAGAGCGTTTAGGAAGTTATACAACTTACAAAAAAGCTCATAAACGCATAAAAACAGTCATTCAAGAGCAAGCTTATCTGCTTGCAAAAGCGATTGACAATAAAGAAAAATATAAAGGATTCATAGGAAGGTATTGATGTATCGTTATGTTGTAACGTATGATATACCAGATGATCATACCAGAAAAAAGGTTGGTGATCTTTTAGAGGGTTATGGCATTAGAGTTCAAAGATCTGTCTTTGAGATAGAGTGTAAAACATACGCTAAATTTAATGAACTTCAATATGAGCTTTTAAAACTCATAGATCAAGAGGCAGACTCCATAAGATTTTACTTTTTATGCGAAAACTGCATAAACAAAGCCTTCGATCTTGGCAATACTCCAGATCCGTTTGACAGAGAAGCCATCTACTTTTTCTAAGAAAACTTTCAAATAGATTCTCCAACTTTTTAAAAAGAGTAAAATCCCTAAATTTAGGGAT
>CAZGCF010000232.1:0-2820 GCA_964524095.1 uncultured Campylobacterales bacterium
GTTCCTAAAATCTCTATTTTCATTTTTTCTCCTCATATATGTGAATTTAGGCAATTGTAGCATAAACAAATCAAAATATCAATATATTAAGATATATTCAAGAGTTATGAAGATAAAATTATATAAATTAATCATTAGGGGGATTTGTATAAAATGGAAGCTATGGAAGATTTTCTTAAAACAGTAGGGTCCCTTTATGATGAAACGCGTGTTAAACTTTTAAAGTTTATAGAACTAAACGGTGCAGTTTGTGTTTGTGAGCTTCAAGAATCATTTGAAATGATTCAGTCAAGATTATCTAGACATTTAAAGATATTAAAAGATGCAGGTTTTTTAAGACTTAAGAGAGATGGAAGACTTTCATATTATGAAATGAGAAGTCCATTAGATAGATTTAGAAGTGAAGTATTAGAAGAAATTAAAGCTTTGCCTATAGATATACCTAAATTAAAAAGAAAAGAGTGTAAATTATGAAAAAAGTTTTGATTTTATGTACTGGTAATAGTTGTCGTTCCATTATAGCTGAAGCATTGGTCAATAAATATCTTGCAAATGAAGGCATTAAAGCTTACAGTGCAGGAAGTAACCCCAGTGGAAAAGTGAATCCAAATGCTAAAAAAGTTCTTGAAACTGATGGTTCTTGGGATGATAGTTACTACTCAAAGAGCTTAGATGAAGTTATGAGCAACGCTCCATTTGATTTGGTTGTAACAGTTTGTGATAATGCAAAAGAGAGTTGTCCGGTTTTTCCAAATGCAAAAGTATTGCACGTCGGTTTTGAAGATCCTGACGGTAAGCCTTATGAAGCATTTGAAGAGACAAAAAAGTTGATTCAATATAGATTACTACCAACTATTAAAAAGGAGCTAAAAGTTATAAACAAAGAGGTTAATGCAACACATAAGTAGCATTATGCTTACTGGTTCAGCTTTTACTCAAACATATTAAGAAATTTGGTAAAGAAGTTTTCAACTTTTTCTCTCTTCTTGACTCTTTTATCAATAAAATTTATATCTGGTTTCATTAGTTTCTCATTAAATTGAGTATGTTTTTTTACACTTTTCTCTTTTTTCTTCCATTTATGGTGCTGGTAGTTTTTAACCGTTGTATATAACAGGCACATTTAAAATCCTTTCTTAAAATATAATAGAGAATAGTTGTGTATTGACTATGTACTTTTATTACTATCTTAATCCTACTATGTTAGCATTCCACAACCACTAGTTTAAAAGCAAATAACTTAAGGATAAAAGAGATGAATATTGTTTTTATGGGAACACCGGACTATGCTGATACAATTTTGAAACGTTTAATAGAGGAAGATGGAGTAGATATTACATCAGTATATACCCAACCAGACAAACCTGTTGGACGAAAAAAGGTTATGACACCACCACCTGTAAAAGTGACAGCAAATGAAGCAGGAATAAGTTGTTATCAGCCTGTAACACTTAAAGATAGAGAGATAGCTGATGCAATAAAAAGAGAAAATCCAGATTTTATAGTTGTTGCGGCGTATGGTCAGATCTTGCCAAAATCTATACTTGATATTGCACCTTGTATAAACCTTCACGCTTCACTTTTACCAAAATATCGTGGAGCAAGTCCAATTCAGCAAGCATTGTTAAATGGCGATAAAATTACAGGTGTGACAGCAATGCTTATGGAAGAGGGGCTTGACAGTGGACCAATGCTTGCTTGGAATGTAACCAAAATAGAGAAAAATGATCGAAAAAATATACTTTTTAATCGCCTTGCAGATATGGCGGCAGATTTAACTATAGAGACATTGAAAAATTTTAGTAAAATTTCACCATTGAAACAATCTTTAGCAGATGTAAGCTACTGTAAGAAAATCAGAAAAAGTGATGGGCTTGTAACATTTGATCTATCATCAGAGGAGATCTATAATCGTTTTCGTGCATATGAAGGATGGCCTGGAATATATCTTGAGAGTGGTTTGAAACTGCTTGATATATCTATAGTTGATGATGAAGGAAAAGTAGGTGAAATTGTAAGAGTAGATGATGATGGAATTGTTGTAGCGTGTGGTTCAGGAGCAGTTAAAATATATAAGTTACAACCCCCTTCAAAAAAGGGTATGGATGCATTAAGTTATATAAGAGGTAAAAGGTTGGGTGTTGAAGATATACTCATTTGAGACACTTCCATCAACACAGAAGTGGCTTGTAGATAAGGTAAATGATAGTAGTGTAGAGATTCCATGTGCAGTGATTACTGAAATGCAAACTGATGGCATAGGAAGTAGAGAAAATAGATGGATTGGTAAAAAAGGGAATTTTTTTGCATCTATTGCTATATCTGAAGATCAGTTACCAAACGATTTGCCACTTACTGCAACCTCTATCTATTTTGCATATTTGATGAAACTATCATTGATGGAGTTTGGATCAAAAGTATGGGTTAAATGGCCAAATGATCTATATATTGAGTCAAGTAAAGTTGGTGGATGCATCACTGTAAAAAAGAGGGGGGTAATGGTTGTTGGAATAGGCATAAATATCGTTGAAGCACCTCTTGATTTCGGTGTTTTGGATGTTTCTATTTCACCAAATAGACTTTTAAATGAGTTTATAAAAAGAGTAGAGTTTACTCCTTCATGGAAGCAGATTTTTAGCAATTTTAGATTAGAATTTGAAAAAAGTAAAGAGTTTTATACTCATATCGAAAATGAGAAGTTTAATTTAACATCTGCCATCTTAAATGATGATGGTTCATTAACTATAGGAAAAAGAAGGGTAGTAAGATTAAGATGAGCGAAATAAAAACTAAAGCCAATCAAAAAGGTGGAGTAGGTAA
>CAZGCF010000233.1:0-2817 GCA_964524095.1 uncultured Campylobacterales bacterium
GAGGCTCAATCCTTTTTAAAGTTATGCTTCTCATCCGCCAAATCTTCTGTATGTATATCTCGATCCACTTCTACTTCTTCCTAAATATCCAGATCTAGTCGTTCTACTCTTTATAGCACTTCTGCTCTGTTTTGCTTTATTGAAACTATTTACACTACGCTGATATGCTGTAGGAGATTTGTAACTTCGTTGACGATTTTGCTGATAGTTTGGATTGTTAAAGAGTTTGTTTCCGATCCAACTACCTATAATGGCACCTGCCGCTGAAGCAAGAAGCGCCTCACCAAGCCCAAAACCTCCACTACTCATCTGAGGCTGTGTAAGTGCAGACTCGCCACTCTCTATACGTTTAGCCTCTTGTGCAACCAGAGCATCAAGCTCCTCTTTGGTTAAGATCTTCTCACTGCCATCAAGCTTACGCAAAATAACACGCGTTGTATCGGCAGGATACTCCTCTGCTATCTTATACTTATTTGGAGCCACCTCATCTATAACTACAAATGCACCCTGCTTTTGACTTGCTTGAGTAAAAGCGTTACTATCACCCTCTGACTGCTTTTTATCACATCCGCTAAAAGCGATCATTGCAATAGCACCCAACGAACCAACCATTGCATAAGTAGAAATCTTCTTAATATAGTGCTTCAAAACTATCTCCCCTCTATTCAAAAATTTTTCAAAATAATACTATAATTTTAATCACTTGATAAGCAGAAATCAATCGTCTTTCTCACAGAGAGTGCAAAGAACAAGAGCAATTGGGTAGCTCACTATACTAATTTACACCTATGTAACCAAAATGTAATTTTTATAAGTTATAATATCTACAGAATACTACTATTTAAAGGATTATTCATGTTAAATAACATAACCATAAAAGCAAAAATGTTTATTATGTTTTTGGCTGCCGGACTAGGTTTTATAGTTTTAAGTATCTTGATCTACCAATCAGAAACATCAGCTGTAAAATATGGAAAAATAGAAACAAAGGTAGAGAAGTTAAAGAGCGATATGCTTATGTTAAGGAGAAATGAGAAAGATTTTCTTCTTAGAAAAAATTTGAAATATAGAGATAAGTTTATAAAAAATTACAAGATTTTACTAAATGATGCACAAACCTTAGAAGAAGAGTTAAAAGATGTCGGTTTTAAGTCTGATGAAGTAGCAAACTATATAAAAATTATTCAGAAGTATAAAGATAAATTTTTAGAACTTACAGAAAAACAGGTGGTTATAGGGTTAAATGAGAAGTTGGGGTTGTATGGTGCACTAAGAGATAGTGTACATAAAGTGCAAAGATATGCAAAGAGGCTTCATCAGTGGGAGATACTTGCAAAAGTTTATGAGCTTAGAAAAAATGAGAAAGATTTTATGCTTAGAAGAGATCTCAAATATATAGATAAACATACAAAAAACTTTAATGCCCTGCTTCCAATTGTAAAAGATGAGAAGATGGTGAACTATTTAAAAGCGTACCAAAAAGATCTGCTTAACCTTGTAAAAGAGGAGGTAGCTATAGGGTTAAATGAGAAGCTTGGTTTACAAGGTGAGATGAGAAAAACAGTACATCAAACAGAAAAGTTACTAGATAAATTAGCAGAAGCTGTTAATAAGTTTGATCAATCAAAAAAAGACTCTATTCTTACTACAAGTTTTACTATTGCAGCAGTATTTATTATTATTACAGTAGTTTTAATGTTATTAATATCTCAAGACTTTATAAAATCTATATATGAGTTTGAGAGAGGATTACTAGATTTCTTCAGTTTTCTCGATAAAAAGAAGGATAGTGTTAATACTATAAATATGAATAAAAATGATGAGTTTGGAATGATGGCAAAGGTTATAAATGAGCATATTGAGCAGTCAGCAAGACTTTTAGAAGATAATAAAAACTCAATAGCAAGTATGATCTCTACACTTGACAGATTTTCCAATGGAGAGTTTACCCAAAGAATAACTATCAATCCTATAAATCCTATACTACAAGAGTTAAAAGAGGCTATCAATAGAATGGGAGATACCATCCAAAAAGGTATTGGTAGGGATATGAACGATATTAATAGAGTAATAGAGCGCTTTTTAAATAACGATTTTACAGCTAGAGTTGAAAATCCTGAAGGTAATCTATCTAAAACAATAAACCAAATTGGTGATGTTGTTACAGAGATTTTAAAAGAGAATCAAGCTAATGGTGTTGAGCTTAAAGAGAAATCTGAAAATCTAAAAGAGGAGACAATAAGTTTAATAGAAACAGCAAATAAGGAGTCTCAAGAGTTATCAAAAATAGCTGAATCAATGGAGAGATTGAATGAAGGAATGCTTTCAACATCTGAGCAGACTCAAGAGGTTATTAGTCAAGCTAACAATATCAAAGAGATTATAGATGTAATTAGAGATATTGCTGATCAGACAAACTTGTTGGCTTTAAATGCCGCAATAGAGGCGGCTCGTGCTGGTGAGCATGGTAGAGGCTTTGCTGTAGTGGCTGATGAGGTAAGAAAGCTTGCTGAAAAGACACAAAAATCTTTGAATGAGATTAATGCAACTATAAATGTGTTAAATCAATCTATCAATGATATTGGTGATGTTATAACCGATCAAACAGAGTTTGTAAGCAAAAGTGCAAATATGATAATTGAAACAAATTCAGAGTCTCAAGCTACTACTAAAATTGTAGAGGAGATTGGTATTGTAGCCAATGAAATAGATAAGATGAGTTGTGAAATATTAAATAATGTAAATAAGAATAGATTTTAATACCAAATAGATATTTCATATAATTAGAGATTTGGTATTACTATTTTACAACACTCT
>CAZGCF010000234.1:0-2805 GCA_964524095.1 uncultured Campylobacterales bacterium
TTATTATGAAGCATAGAAATAACCTCAATAAAAATATTATCAAGATCTCGTGTTGGCGGGGTATTGGTGATATGACGCACAACAAAAAACTTAACCATGTAATCTATTAACTCTACTTTTTGATTATCTGATAACTGTAATTTTTCAAAGACATACAAAAGTAAAACATAAGAAGGTGCCGCTGAGATATTGTACAAATCAATAAGACTACTTCTTACTTCTCTGGAGTTACTCTCATTGCCAAGATTAATTAATCTATTGTAATACTCCGAACTATTATAAAGTTTATCAAAGAAGCTGGATGCATCTAGTTTTATTAGAGTGGTATAAATATCTATGATATTTGATCGTGTTGCTTTCTGTTTTTTTGGAACAGCTATACTCTTATCATTTTTATAAGCATTATAAAAATGCCTTAAAAAACGCTCTTGATACTTGTAATCATCTGTCAAATTATTTATTAACTTCAGCCATTTTTCATAATTTTTATCAATAGATCCTTTATTTTCTTTTTCAAGGTGATTTAAAAAACTATTCTTAATTAAATCAACTGGCATTAAAGGTGTCCCACGATGATTTAGTGTTTCAAATAAAGTAAAGGCATCCGATAAACTATCAACCTCAACCTTCACAATAAGCGCAGAATTAACTTTTTTTAAGAAATTTAAAGTTTTACTCAAATCAAAAATACTTTCTTCACCAGAATTATATTTTCTTACCTCCCCTAATCTTTCAGAAAAATACTTATACGCCAAATTAATCCTACGCAATCCAAGTCGTGAAGGCTTCAGTTTTATACAATCTATACCAAGCTCTTTTTTAACTGTGTATTCAAAATCATCAAGATTTTCACCAGAACTAGAAGGCAGTAGTCTTAAAGTTTTTTTATCTGATTTTAAAATTAGCTTATGCTTTAAATTTATTAATTCAGCAATTAGATCTTCACTATTATCATTTTGATCTTTACTCACCTTTCTCAAATGAACATAAAGAGCTAATAGCAAAAGACTTAAAGTGGTCATCCTTTGCTGGCCATCAATAAGTTCAAGTCTTATAGGGTCTAACGAATTATCTGGCTTATGACCAATACAAATAATAGATCCTAAAAAATGCTCACTTTCGTTATCAACAATATCATCAAATAATGACTCCCAATGAGACTTTCCCCACACATATTCCCGCTGATATTTGGGCACAAAATAAATTAACCTATTGTCTGGATTAAACAAGTCTGAAACACTTGCTTTTACTGCTGAACTTATCATAAAACTCGCTAATATTCTATTTTAAAAACATAAATTATATACTTGACTGATAATCATTTTGAACGCCTTGGTATAATGTTTTATTTTAAACCTTATTTTATATAAAAATCATGAATGAAATTTCAGTAGTAGATATCCCATTAAAAGTAAATAAAGAAAAAGATATTAAAGATACTTTAGAAACAAAAAGCTATGCTGAAGCGCTATCTAGCTTTATTCAAAATTGTGGCACACCTTTAACTATAGGAGTTCAGGGGGAATGGGGAAGTGGAAAAACATCATTACTCAACATGATCCAAGATAACTTATTAGAAGCGTCAATCAACCAAAAGAAAAAGAGGTATGGTGGTGAATACAGAGTTATCTGGATAAATACTTGGGAGCATTCAGTCCTAAAATCCCCAGAAGAGTCCCTAATAAGTATTTTGGAAGAATTGGTAGACACAATTTCTGCAATTGACGGCTCATTTGCTAAAGCCCAAAAGGCTAAGCAGTTTATTAGCCAAATTGCAAAAGGAGCACTTAGGGTTGGCGCACAAGCTGCCCTTGGGTCAAAGGCTGCACAGGTTACAGAGGAGGTACTTGGAGGCTCAAGTAATAGCATTAAAGGTCTTAGAAATTCGTTAGAAGACATAATTACCACTATCATTAAAAGGAAAGAGAACCCTGTCGAAAGGTTTGTTATTTTTGTAGATGATTTGGATAGAATTGATCCAAAAAATGCTGTCGAAGTTCTAGAGCTTCTTAAAAATATATTTAGTGTGGAAAATTGTGTATACGTACTAGCAATTGACTACCAGGTGGTGGTTAAAGGCTTACAAAGTAAATTTGGAGAATTAACCGAAGACAATGAGTGGGAGTTTAGGGCTTATTTTGACAAAATTATTCAGCTGCCATTTATGATGCCCATGGGAAGCTACAACTTACAAACCTATCTCGAAGATATTTTAGTACAAACAAATTTTTACACCAAGACAAGCGTTAAAAACGGGCCAATTGTCCAATTTGTAAAGGCAATCAGACAAACTATTGGCAACAACCCTAGAGCCTTAAAACGTCTAGCTAATTCATTGTCAATAATTAATATTCATTGGAATATACAGAAAAATAGCAACAACAACATTAATAAAAATATAGATAAATTAGAAAATAAACTTAACAGCCTAGGAAAAGAGCTTGAAAAAACCCTTAGAGAATCTATGTTTTGTCTCGTTTGTATGCAAATATCATTTCCAAAAGTTTTTCAATTACTACAAACCAGTCCAAACTTCACCGAATGGGACGAAGAGTTTGTCAATAAAATCACTAAGGGTGCGCATGATGGCGATAAAGAAATAGAGAAAGAACTATCACTCGCAATTCAACATAACTCACCTGATTTCGATGAAGAATGGGAGCAATCATTATTCAAAATTGTTAGATTTAAAAAATGGCAAACTAAAAGACTAGTTGACACCTCAAGAGTTCTAAGCATTATTAAAGACAACATAATAGGAGTTGATGATAGTGGTGTTTTTACTGAAATTATGGAGACCTGTAT
>CAZGCF010000235.1:0-2798 GCA_964524095.1 uncultured Campylobacterales bacterium
CACTATAATCTTTCATAAATATAGAGTGTGGAACAGACAAAGCCAACTCATTTGCTAAAGTCATATATAATGGTGGTAGTGCAGTAGTAACTACAATGAATGGTACAGTAACTGTTTCGGCATTGACTCAAAAGAGTATTGAGAAGTTTCCTGTAGATGAAGTAGTGACATATGATGTTCATACAGCTTCACGCTTTTTTGAGATGCAAAAGGGTGAAGTGCTTGCATTGGGAAGTATAGAGAAACCTAGAATTCGTTTGCAAACGACTGCACTCTTTAAAGAGAAGTACCCATTTTTTAATACTCCATTTTTCAATGTAAAACTTCCTGATGATATGGTGCTGTTTTTACTAATGAGATCGTTGAAAAAATTGGGTGGTGAACTCTTTTATATCTCTAAGAGAGTTGATGCATCATTGCCAATATCTTTTACATTTGATTTAAAATCTTCTTATTTAAAACCTCTTGAAGTAGTGGTTACAGATTCTGGTGAGGCTATAGTCTCTTCAGGTGAACGTACTATTTTGACATGGAGAGGTAGAGGTTTTGGCAAAAAAAGCTTAAGTATTTGTGGAGATTATGTCGGTCTTATGAAAGATGAGTCTATTGAGATTGTAAAGAAAGAGGAGCTAGCAGGAAAAGATATGGAGGTTGATGAAGTGCTTATAGCTGAGAGTGAAGAGGCTCCTGATACAAAAGCTCCTGTTATTCGTTACGCTCATAGACACTCTGCACTCTTCTCCATATTGGGACAGCATAATTTATTAGATAAGAAAATAGCGGGAGTATATATTAGCAAATCTCACGATAGCGCTATTATGATTCACTCTCAAAAGTTTGGTCTTGTCGATTTTATTCAATTCGATTTTAACTATAAGAGTTTTGATGAGATCTTCTTTGGTATAGAGAATATGGATGAAACAGGGACAAGATTGCTTGCAAATTTTAAAAAGAGCTTTTCTGAAAGATTGGAGAGATTGAAAGATTGTGCAATAAAAGATGATGGTTCAAGTATAATGACTCTATTTGGGGTTATAGGGGCAATTCTTGGATTTGGAGATGATAATATAGAGTCAGCTAAGAGACTACTCAGTAATGCAGAAGAGTTTAAAGGTAAAAAAGGTCCTAGAATAGATTATAAATTAAAAGAGGAGAGAAACTTAGATCCTCTTTGGAGTATTCGTACAGCAATGAGTTTTAAACTTGCTGGTGTAGATGATCTTACTTTATCGTTTGGGGTTGTTGAAAGTTTTTCAGAGTTTTTAAGCTCAATGATAGATGATATAGAGACCGATATGGGATTAGATGGTGTAGTATTGTGTGGTTCACTCTTTGAAGAGAAGAAGATCTTACAAAAAAGCAATATGTTGATTTCAAAAAATCACTCTGTATATTTTAATAAAGCTCTACCTCTTGATGATATAAATGTGGCATATGGAGCGCTACTGCTAACTCTGTAATTAGCATTAAGGAATAAGGTTATGAGTAAAGATCTAAAAGCTAAAGAAGAACGTAGATTTGATATTGTATTAGCTGCAATAAGACTCTTTTCGCGTGATGGCTTTTATGCTACAAGAGTTCCTGACATTGCTAAAGAGGTTGGGATGAGCGCAGGAAATATCTATAACTATTTTAAGTCAAAAGAGGATTTGGCTAAGTGCGCTATTCGTTATTGTACCAATGTTTTGGCAAATAAGTTGCGTGAAATCAATAGCATGGATATAACAACAAAAGAGAAGATAGAGCTTTTTGTTAAAGGATATTTTGAGGTTGTAGAAAAGTTTCCAGAGTTGACAGAGTTTTTTTTGCGTGTATATTTGGCAAACAGAGAGGTCTTTGCAAAGAGGTGTGATAATGGATATGAGTGTGCAGTTGAGTTTATAGAAGAGATAGAGAAACTGCTTGATAGCGGTGTTTCAGCAGGTGATTTGCAAAAACAAGATTTTCATACTGCATTTAGTATGATTATGGGACCTCTAGGATGTTTTACATTTCTCACCGGAGAGAATGTACTTGAAAAAAATGTGATAAAATATGCTTCTGAAATTGCGGAAAATATCTATTTATCATTAAGTAAACGTTAAAAGGAAGTACCATAAAAAGCAATAAGAAACGTGACTCAATACTGTCTTGTTCGTTAAAGCTTTTTGCAAAAAAGGGTTTTTTTAATACAACTATACCTCTTTTGGCAAAAGAGCTTAAGATGAGTGTTGGAAATATCTATAACTATTTCCCTTCAAAGATTAATTTAGCAAAGAGTGCAGTAAGATTTGCTACAGGGATATTAGCATCTTCACTTCGCGAGATTAATAAAAAGGATATTTCAGCAAAAGAGAAGATAGATCTCTTTGTTCAAGACTATCTTGAAATAATTCAAACTTCACCTGAGGTAATAGAGTTCTTTTTACGAGTATATCTTGCGAATAGAGATCTATTTGAAGAGAGTGAGGATGGTGGTTTTCAGCTTGCTGAAGCTTTTGTCAAAGAGGTTGAAGAGTTGATCCAGTATGGGATCAGAAATTATGAGTTCCGTAAAAGTCAAGACTTTTTTGTCTCATTTAGTGTTCTGACAGGAATATTGGGTGCTTTTACTTTTCTGTCTGGAGAAAATGTTTTAGATAAAGATGTATCATCATACGCAAAACAGATATCTGAAGCCATATATAAAGGACTGTCTTAAATTTAAGGTAAGTAAAAGTTTTTGAAAGTTATTATTATGAATGGGTATTCATTTATTAAGTTTAATAGTGCAACCTCCTTCTATAACAAAAATGGATCCCATAATCAAAGGTTGTAAA
>CAZGCF010000236.1:0-2785 GCA_964524095.1 uncultured Campylobacterales bacterium
GAAGAGGTAAAAGCTACATATTCAGATACTACAACATTGTTAGAAGCAAGTTATGTACAGCCTGAATTGATTGCTCCAATTGTAAAAAAAGAGCAGCTTAAAACTGATCCACTCTATTATCGTACATCAAGAGGCAGTGAACCAGATTTAACGTTTGGATTGGAGTTCCTTTTTAAAACACTTGAACAATATAATGAAATTGATCTTTATGCAGGTAGTAGCGAATTTATAACGCAAAAAGAGACTTTGAAGCTCGATCTCTCTATTAATGAGATAGAAAAACTAATAGGTCAGCCAATAGAGCTTAGCCAGGTAGTTTTGATTCTAAGCCGATTGGGATTTGAGATTATTAAAACAGAAGATGAAAAGATTATTTTAAAAGTTCCTCCATTTAGGCACGATATTGCTAATAGACAGGATGTTATTGAAGAGATTGTCAGGGTTGTAGGAATAGATAATATTAAATCCAAACCAATCTGTTTTGAAGAGTCTAACCGTTTGACATATTCGTATGAACACTATAAGTATTTACGTCAGCTTCGTTTTAAAGCTGTTGGAAATGGATTTTATGAGACGGTTCACTATATCTTTTGTGATAATAAACGACTTGAAGAGTTTGGGTTTAAGACTATATCTGAAGAGTTGGAACTAATCAATCCTATAACAAATGAGATGGATGGTCTAAGACCTATGCTTATGGTCAATATGCTTGACTCATTACAACGAAATGTACGTATGTCAAAAAAACGTATACCTCTTTTTGAAATAGGAACTGTATTTGATGCAAATCGTCAAGAAAGACAACACATGCTTTTTGCTTTTAGTGGTGAAGAGAGTTTAGATACCGTTCCTAACAGTGGAAAGCCTGCATCTATTGATTTTGCATCATTTGTTAAAAAAATTGCTGCAATTATTGGACAGTTTGAGTTAGTGGAAGCAGAAGAAAAAAATGGTTTAATACACCCTTATCAGTCAGCAGATATTTTAATTGATGGGCAAAAGGTTGGTATTGTTGCACAACTTCATCCAGTAATTCAGGAGAAGTTTGATCTTCCAAAAACTTTTTTTGCAGAGATAGATACCAAATATCTTACTGCTAAACACATTAATGCTAAAGCAATAAGTAGCTTTACTCCAATACAAAGAGATTTAAGTATTGTTGTTAAAAAGACATTACTCTTTAATGAAATTCGAAATACTCTAAAAGACTCTTTACCTGATGGTGTTCAGTCATTCTATCCAATAGATAGATATGTTGATGAGTCATTGGGTGATGAGATGAGTTTGACACTTAGATTTGTAATATCATCTATGGAAAAGACATTGCAAGAGGATGAGATTAATGCAATGATGGATCAAATTTTGTCACTATTAGAAAAAGATTGTAATGCGAGATTACGATGAAAACAATGAAAGTTTTTTCAGCTAAAAGAAAAGTAAATATGGTGTGTGACAAGATTGCAAGTGATAAGTCTATCTCTCACCGTTGTGCTATGTTTTCACTTTTAAGCGATAGCCCAAGCAAAATATGTAATTTTTTAAAAGCAGAAGATACACTTAATACTTTGAAAATTGTTGAAAAATTGGGTGCAGATGTAACTATAGATGGAAACATAGTAAATATTGTTCCTCCCAAAAAGGTATCTGAACCTGATGATGTTTTGGATTGTGGTAACTCTGGAACAGCTATAAGGCTATTTTGCGGTTTTTTAAGCAGTCTTGATGGCCATTTTGTATTAACAGGCGATAAGTATCTTAGACGCAGACCAATGCGTAGGGTTACTGATCCATTAAGGAAAATTGGTGCAAAGATAGATGGAAGAGAAGATGGTAATTTAGCTCCACTTGCCATTAGAGGAGAAGAGCTTAAATCATTCGATTTTGAAAGCAAGATTGCTTCAGCGCAGGTAAAGAGTGCAATGATTCTTGCTGCACTGCGTGCAGATGCTCCTTCAACATATAAAGAGCCTGAGCTAACAAGAGATCATACAGAGCGTATGTTACGTGGTATGGGAGCAAAGATTGAAAGTTCTGAAGTTATTAAAATAGAGCCAATTACAAAGCCTCTTAATCCTCTTGATATTACTGTACCTGCTGACCCTTCAAGTGGCTTTTTCTTTGCTGTTGCAGCGGCAATTGTACCTAATAGCAAAGTAGTAATAAAAAATACAACATTAAACCCTACACGCATTGAAGCATATAATGTATTAAAAAGAATGGGTGCTAAAGTAGAATTAATAGAAAAAGATAACCGTTACGAACCTATTGGTGATATTGTAGTTTCATATAACGGTAAACTAAAAGGTGTTGAAGTTTCGCAAAAGATTTCTTGGCTAATTGATGAATTACCTGCTCTTGCTATTGCAATGGCTGTAGCAGATGGAAAAAGTGTTGTTAAAAATGCTCGTGAATTAAGAGTAAAAGAGTCAGATCGCATAAGTTGTGTTATTGAAGGATTAAAGCAATGTGGAATAGAGTGTAGTGAAATGGAAGATGGCTATACTATAGAAGGAGGCAATTTACACTCTGCTACAATTAATAGCTATGGAGATCATCGTATTGCGATGAGTTTTGCTATTGGAGGATTGCTTGCAGATATGGTAATTGAAGATATAGATTGCATAGCTACATCTTTTCCAAACTTCATTGAATTGCTTCAAGAGTTGACAGAGGTTGAACTAAGAAGATTGAATTAGCTAAAAGTTATGGGTTCTGGTTTGGTGTAAAAAGAGCAATTAAAATTGCTGAAGAGAATCCAGGCAGTGCTACTCTTGGTCCATTAATT
>CAZGCF010000237.1:0-2768 GCA_964524095.1 uncultured Campylobacterales bacterium
GAATGCCTTGAGAAAGCTAGAGTAGGAAGTCATTTCTCAAGGAGGGCGGTAACCTACTCTAAACCCGTACCTGAATAGCCTTGAGGTTAATCCTCAAGGATTTTTTATTAAAAAACATTAAAATACCTCTTCTCATTCTATATAGATAGTTTAAATCACTCACTTTATGTAGGTGGCATATTTTTAGGTTTCATTTAAGATTATACTTTTATAGATACAAAATAACTCATATTAAATCTACCATCTTCTAAGAAACCGTTTCTTTGATAGATAGCATAAGATGGTTTTGGCGTTGTTTCATAACCATTTTTTGGGAACCACTCATTATAAACCCAGTGAATAAATTTTAAATCGTCGCCATAGCACCCTTCAATATCAAATTTAGCATATACGCCACCGGCAATTTTAAATTGCGGTAGTTGAGTATCTTCTATAACTTCATTTGTAGCTATGCAGGCAACATATTGGCAATCATCTAAAGGTTTAATAGTTGGATTGTCATGGTAAAGTCCAATTTGCTGATAGTTTTCAATTCCATTTGAAAGAACGAATGCTTGAAGTTTTTGCCAACTCTGTTTAATAGAGCGATTATATCCATTATGGCGAATGTAGTAACTTCGTATTTCAGGCTGTTTTACAATCTTAGGCTCAATCGTTGAAAAGTCTGCATCAGAGTGCAGTGCTTCGACAGATTGCATCAATATATTGTGAGAATATCTCTTATAACCGCCTAAACGCCACTGAGTAGGTGTCATTAAAAAACGTTGTTTGAATGCTTTTATAAATGAGGTTTGAGATGTATATCCGCACTGATTTGCGA
Organism: uncultured Campylobacterales bacterium; assembly: GCA_964524095.1. Classification (GTDB taxonomy): domain Bacteria; phylum Campylobacterota; class Campylobacteria; order Campylobacterales; family Hydrogenimonadaceae; genus Hydrogenimonas. The sequence goes on from CAZGCF010000237.1 coordinate 821, forward strand.
TGTATGATATGGTAGAGAGACGATTTACCAGTAACAGATTTGCAGCTTTTTCAAGACGTATAGATTTTATAGTTTCATATATATTTCTGCCAAACACCTCTTTAAAAATTCTTTGCATATGAAATCTGCTTACATGTACCATACTGCTTAACTCTTCAATATCAATATTTAGGTCAATATGAGTATAGATGTAATACATTATATCATTAGCTATTTTAATATTTCGCTCTTGTGTTTCTCTTTTCATATCTTCATTATAGCAAAAATAGATAATTATATTAGCACTTTGAGAATATATTTTAAGCACTTTTAGATGAGAAATAGAGATTGCTATTCACCTATAATTGTCGTAAATCTTTTTCAAAGGAAGTATGATGAAAAGAAGAGAGATTAAAAAAATTCTCATAGCTAACCGTGGCGAAATAGCTATGCGTATTATTCGAGCCTGTAAAGAGCTTGGAAAAAAGAGTGTTGCAATATTTTCAGAGGTAGATATTGACGGAGTATGGATAAGAAAGGCAGATGAGTGTTACCCTATACTTGGTGATCCTATTCAAGCATATCTTGATGCAGAAAAAATTATCTCTTTGGCAAAAAAGAGTGGATGCGATGCAATTCATCCTGGGTATGGATTTTTATCAGAGAGTGCAGAGTTTGCGCAGATGTGTGAAGAAAATGGCATCATATTTATTGGTCCAAAACCAGAACACATTGCACTCTTTGGAGATAAAACAGCATCAAAAAAGGCGATGAAAGAGGTTGGTGTTCCTGTTATAGAGGGAACTGAAGAGCCAATAAATAGTCTTGAAGAGGGACTTAAAGCGGCTAAAGAGATTGGTTTTCCTGTTATTATAAAAGCGGCATTTGGAGGCGGTGGGCGAGGTATGCGCATCGTACTTGAAGAGAAGGATTTTAAAGAACTGTTTGAGTCTGCTGTAAATGAAGCAAAAAAGTTTTTTGGTAAAGGTGATGTTTTTATTGAGAAGTATGTCAATAATCCTCGCCATATAGAGATTCAAATTATCGCTGACAAATATGGTAATGTTGTACATTTACGTGAGCGTGACTGCTCAATTCAGCGTCGTCATCAAAAAGTGATAGAGATTGCTCCAAGTCCAAGATTAAGCGATGAGGTAAGACGTGAACTTTATAGAATTGCTACAAAGGCAATGTTTCGTTTAGGTTATGAGAGTGTAGGAACAATGGAGTTTTTGCTTGATGATAAAGATAATATCTATTTTATTGAGATGAATACCAGAGTTCAAGTAGAACATCCTGTTACTGAAATGATCAGCGGTATAGATATTATTCAAAGAATGATAGAGATTGCAGAGGGTGATAAACTTATTTTCTTACAAGAGGAGTTGAATTTTAGAGGCTACTCTATAGAGTTTCGCATCAATGCAGAAGATCCCAATAATGGTTTTTCCCCTTCATTCGGTAAAATAAAAAAGTTTTTAGCACCTGGTGGTCCTGGTGTGAGAATGGATATTGGAGTCTATACAGGTTATACTATCAATCCATGCTACGACTCTATGATTGGCAAGTTGATTGTTTGGGCATTAGATTGGAAAGGTGCAGTTAACAAGGCAAGACGTGCATTGGATGAATTCTATATTGAAGGAGTTAAAACAAATATTTCATTACATAGAGAGATAGTTAGAGATAAAGACTTTATTGCAGGACGTTTTGATACATCTTATCTTAACAACAAACTTGAAACTTTTAACCTTCAAGCAGTAAACTGCCTATTGGAGGAGGAGAAAAAAATTGATGAGATCACTAAGATGATAGATAAGATAAAGAGTAATAAGCTTAGTGTAAGAGTTTAACAACTTTTTGAAGACTCTATTTCAATTCTGTTACGACCTCTCTCTTTAGCTAAATAGAGAGCGGCGTCAGCCCGTTTTATCAATTGATCAAATGACTCTTCATAATTATACTCTGC
>CAZGCF010000238.1:0-2743 GCA_964524095.1 uncultured Campylobacterales bacterium
AAGCAGTTAAAAATAATCCAAATGAGATGGCGTTATACTACTATCATTTACCACTATCTATTCATCCAGCAGCTGAAACGTTGGTTCGCATAATGGAAGTAGCACAAAAAGAGGGTAAAAGTGATATAGTAGATAAAATATATAATATAAAAATAGATGCTAGATTAAAGGATGAAAAGAAGATATTGGAGATTGTAGCAGAACAGATTGGTTATAAACTATCTATAAAACAGATTCATGAACCTTGGATTGATGAAAGAGTAAAAAGAGATAGATTAATGGCACGTAAGCTTTTGGTTTCAGGAACACCAACAATTTATGTTGATGGTAAAAAAGATGTTACTCGTGAAAAATATAAAGAGTTTATGAAGAAAAAGTAGTAAATAAAGAGGCAATTTTAGTTAAAATCTCTCTATTTTGATAAACTCTTTCTAAAATTTTAGAGTGTATAATCTTGCTTAAAATTTAATTTTAGGATGATGATTTGGAAAAACTTATAATAGCTACACGTGGAAGTCAATTGGCAATGTGGCAAGCAGAGTATGTAAAAAGTGAGTTGGAAAAGAAATTTCCTGATATGAGTATAGAGTTTTCTGTCATCACTGCAACAGGAGATAAGATTTTAGATAAACCTCTTGCTCTTATAGGAGGAAAGGGACTCTTTACTAAAGAGATAGAAGATGTAATGTTAGCAGGTGGTGCACACTTAGCAGTTCACAGTCTTAAAGATGTACCTACAGAGTTGCCTAAAGGGTTGAAACTTGCGGCTATTACAAAACGTGATGATGTAAGAGATGTTTTTTTATCGCATAAATATAAAAATATTGAAGATTTACCTGAAGGTGCTGTTGTTGGAACAACAAGTCTTCGCAGACAGATGCAGTTACGAAGTATGCGACCTGATCTATGCATAAAAAATCTTAGAGGAAATGTAAATACGCGCCTTCGTAAATTAGCAGATGGTGAGTACGATGCTATTATTTTGGCATATGTTGGAATGAAGCGTTTAGGATTGTTAGAGAGTGTACCATTTGCAGAACCGATTAGTGATGATATTATGATTCCTCCATCTGGGCAGGCATCTTTGGGAATAGAGATTATTGATGATCCAGAAGTTGCAAAGATAGCTGAGACACTAAATGATCCTGACTCTGCATTGGCTGCTAAAATTGAGCGAGACTTTGTTGCACGTTTGGAAGGGAGTTGTCAGGTTCCTATAGCGATAAATGCGAAAGTAAATGAGGATAGGGTTGTAGTAAGAGCTCAAGTTGGTTTACCAGATGGTACTGAAATATTAAAAGAGAGTCTGGAGGCTGATAGAAATAGTGCTGAAGATTTAGGAACTAAATTGGCAGACATTATGATTGAAAAGGGTGCTAAAGATCTCTTGGCTCGTGCTGAATCGATGGCATTTAAAGAGGAACGGTGCGAGAGGTTCTAAATGGCAACACTGCAGGAGTGGTTGGATAGGTTAGAAAAGAGTGGCGATCTAAAAGTAATTGAAGAGCCTTGTGATGTTAATCTTGAAATAGCTCATATTGCTTATGTAGAGGTTAAAAAACAGACTTCTAAAGTTTTACTCTTTAAACATCCTGTTAATCGTGAAAAGGGCATAGAGTATAGTATGCCAGTTGTTATGAATATGTTTGCAAATTTTGAGATAACTCAAAAGATATTTGGACGTCATCCTGATGCAATAGCCAAAGAGATAGAAGAGTTAATGCATATGAAACCACCACAAGGATTTATGGAGAAGCTCTCTACAGTTGCTAAACTCTTTGCGCTTAAAAATGTTTTTCCAAAAAGGCTTAAACAGCGTGGGCTTTGTCAACAAATCATAAAGACTACATCTCAGATTGATTTGGATGAACTGCCTATCTTAAAAACATGGAGTGAAGATGGCGGTCCTTTTATAACAATGGGGCAGGTATATACCCGCTCACTAGATGGGAAGATGCAAAACCTTGGTATGTATCGTCTGCAACAGTATGATAAAAACCATTTAGGAATGCATTGGCAAATCCATAAAGATGCTAGTCACTTTTTTGATCAGTACAAAGATGCAGGCGAAATGATGCCAGTTTCTGTTGCTATCGGAGGTGATCCACTCTACATTTGGTGTGGACAAGCACCACTGCCACATGGAATTTTTGAACTGCTTCTATACGGTTTTGTAAGAAATGAACCTGCAAAACTTGTAAAATCTATTACTAATGATATTTGGATTCCTGAAGATGCAGATATTGTTATAGAAGGAGTGGTAGATCCAAACAGATTAGAAATTGAGGGACCTTTTGGTGATCATACAGGTTATTATACGCTTAAAGAGCCATATCCTGTTATGGAAGTGACTGCTATAACAATGAAAGAGAACCCAGTTTACCAGGCAACTGTTGTTGGTAAACCACCTCTTGAAGATAAATATATGGGTTGGGGTACAGAGCGTATATTTTTACCGCTTCTTAAGACCACAGCTCCGGATCTAATAGATTACCATATGCCAGAAAATGGAGTGTTTCATAACTTAATTTTAGCACAGATGGAGCCTCACTACAAGGGGCATGCAAAACAGTTTATGCACGCTTTTTGGGGAGTAGGACAGATGAGTTTTGTAAAACATGCTATTTTTGTAGGCAAAGATGCTCCAAAATTAACAGATTATGAGAATTTAAGCACCTATATACTAAATAGACTTTCAAAAGAGAATATTGTTATTTCAAGTGGAATTGTTGATCATCTTGAT
>CAZGCF010000239.1:0-2735 GCA_964524095.1 uncultured Campylobacterales bacterium
AAAACTTTGGTTCTGCTGCTGTTTTAATAGCAGCATTACAAGATAGCGGAGAAAAAGTTGATTTTACAGCAAGTGAGCAAGTGTTTGATGTAAGCGATGCTATGATTGTTAATGCTCTTGCTGCATTCAACCCATACCTTGCTGAGGCTGAAGGTGATGCTCATAAAAATGTTCAAGTGATCAAAGAGTTGGCACGCATTGCACAACGTGAAGAGCTTGATGATAACTTCCGCGTTGTCTTTTTGTTTGAAGACTCTGCACCTGAAAGTGTTGAAGCAGTTTACATTAAACTTTATGCACTTTCACTTGGTAAAGCGGCACTTAGAAGTGTTAACCTAAATGGTGCATTTGGTATTTTACACAATGTTGCTTGGTTTGGAAATGAGCCGTTTGAGCTTGATTGGTTGAGAGAAAATGAGATTGAACTTAAGCTTAATGGTGCTTACCCTGAAATTGAGAGTGTTGACAAATTCCCACGCTATCTACAACACATTATTCCAGCAGACAATACACGTATTTTAGATAGTGCAAAAGTACGTATGGGAGCACAACTACACCCTGGTACAACAGTAATGCCTGGTGCAAGCTACATTAACTTCAATGCAGGAACAACTGGTGCTGTTATGGTTGAGGGAAGAATCTCAAGTTCTGCAATTGTTGGACCTGGTTCAGATGTTGGTGGTGGAGCATCTATTCTTGGGGTACTTAGCGGTACAAACGGAAACCCTGTAACAATCGGAGAAAATGTACTTCTTGGTGCAAACAGTGTAACAGGTATTCCATTGGGTGATGGTTGTATTGTAGATGCAGGTATTGCGATCTTAGAAGGAACAAAAGTAGTTATAAGCAAAGCTGAGCTTGAAAAGATTAAAGAGGTTAATCCATCTTGGGATGTTGCCGTAGAAGATGAAAACATCTTTAAAGGTGTTGAGCTTGCAGGTAAGAATGGAATACATTTTAGACAAAACAGTATGACTGGACAGATCATCGCTATGCGAAGTAGAAGAGAGGTTAAACTAAACGCTGAACTTCACTAAGTTCAGCAAAATCTTTTTGCCACATACCATTTAAGTATGGCTGTGGCAGAGTGAGATAACTCATGCTGATTAAGAGGTACATAGGCAATTTTTAGTTTACTTAAGGCTATGATACCGGCAAAAACGCCAACTATCCAAAAAAGTAACCCATAGAGCCAGCCAAATTTTAGCCAAGCCCATATGCCTATGATAATCGGTATGAGTGTAAATGATATACGAAATATTCGTACGATCATTTCATAACGTTTACTTAGTGGTGGAAGTAGTTCGATGATTGGTTTCTCTTCATTTCTATTCATACTTAAAATTTTAGCATAAAAGGTAGTTTCAGATGTTACAAACAGTCGATTTGACCAAACGTTTTGGTGGGCGTGTACTTTTTGAGAATGTCAATCTCAAACTTGATGCTGGTAAGCGTTACGGTTTGATAGGTGCAAATGGTGCTGGTAAGAGTACCTTTTTGAAGATTGTTGCCGGTGAAGAGGAGCCGACAAGTGGCGAGATCATCATTGGTAGCGGATTGAAAATAGGGGTACTTGGGCAGAATCAGTTTGCTTTTGAGGATTTTACGATTGCCGATGCAGTACTTTACGGTAACAAACGCCTCTATGATGCTATAAAAGAGAAAGAGCGTCTCTATATGGAGGGCAATTTTGACGATGATAAGGTCAATGAACGCCTTGGCGAACTGGAGATGATCTGTGTCGAAGAGGATCCAATGTATGAGTATGATGTACGAATCAAAAAGATCCTCGAAGAGCTTGGATTTCCTGAAGAGCAACATAATGACCTCATGAGTTCTTTGCCAAGTGCCGATAAGTTTAAAGTGCTTTTAGCACAGGTACTCTTTCCAAAGCCCGATATTCTCTTCCTCGACGAGCCTACAAACAACCTAGACATTCATGCAATTGCTTGGCTTGAAGAGCAGTTAAAACGACACGAAGGTACAATGATCGTTATTTCGCACGACCGTCACTTCCTAAACAGTGTAGTTACTCATATTCTTGATCTTGATTTTAAGACGATTCGAGAGTTTACAGGCAATTATGATGATTGGTATATCGCTTCAAATCTTCTGCAAAAACAGAGAGAGATGGAGCGTGCTAAAAAGCTCAAAGAGAAAGAGCAGTTGGAAAACTTCATACGCCGTTTTAGTGCCAATGCTTCAAAGGCAAGACAAGCAACAAGCAGACAAAAACAGCTTGAAAAGCTTGATCTAAGTGCTTTACAAACATCAAGCCGACGAGACCCAAGCATAGTTTTCCGTCAAAGCCGTGAGATCGGTAAAGAGGCATTAGAGATCGAAAATGTTAGTAAGAAGTTTGGTGACCACGTTGTATTTGAAAATCTTACGCTTAAGTTCAATCCGGGCGATAAAGTTGCACTGATCGGTCCAAATGGTGTAGGTAAGACAACACTATGTAAAATGATCATGGATGATGGCTTGAAGCCTGATAGTGGCGAGATCCGATGGGGTGCAACAGTTGAGCCAAGCTATTTTCCTCAAGATACAACCGATCGCATTAAAGGAACTGAAACCCTTTATGAGTGGCTAAGAAGTCACGATAGAGAGGCTGATATTTCAGAGATCCGTAACTGCCTTGGACGGATGCTTTTTAGCGGTGAAGAGTAGTATAAGAGTATCGAAAAAATCAGCGGTGGTTAGAAACACCGTATGATGCTTTGTAAAATGATGTT
>CAZGCF010000240.1:0-2718 GCA_964524095.1 uncultured Campylobacterales bacterium
CTTTCTTACTATTACATTCCTCTTACTCATAGCTACTGCCGCCGCCGCAAGTGCAACAGTTATTGCAACAGGAAACCCCTCTGGTACGGCAGATACAAAAAGAGCAAGAATCAGAAAGAAGATCTCTGCTATCTCCATATGACGATAGAGTGCTATGAAAAATAGAAAAACAGATGCCACTGTTACAGCAATTGCAATATTTTTTGAAAATCTCTCAAGGCGCTCAATCAATGGAATTTTTGCCTTGCTCTTTTGAGCCAACATTTTGGCAATTTTACCTATTTGTGTTTGCAGACCAACTGCTACAACAACTCCTTTGCCTCTTCCTGAAGTTACATATGTTCCTGCAAAGAGCATATTTGATTGATCTGCTACAGGAAGTTTAGGATCTTCAAAAACTTTTTTTGCACTCTTCTTGACTGCAACAGACTCTCCGGTAAGCAGAGACTCATCAACCATCAAATCTCTACTCTCAATTAGTCGAATATCTGCAGGAACTTTATCACCGCTCTCAAGCAAAACAATATCGCCAATAGTCAAATCTTTTGCTTCGATTCTGCTTATTTGAGAATCTCTTAAAACATTTGCATAGGTTTTTACACTCGATTTAAGAGCTTGTGCCTTTTGAGCGGCTGAGTGTTCCAAGTAGGTTCCAATGACTGCATTTATCCCTAAAACAGCTAAAATAAACCATGCATCAACTACTTCACCAATTATAAAACTGATTGTAGAAGCTATAAGAAGAATTATGATTATTGGGCTTTTAAACTGTTCTAAAAATGTTAAAAAGAGAGGTTTGGTTTTAGACTCTGGTAAACTGTTTAATCCATAATAAATGAGACGCTTTTGCGCCTCACTTTCAGTAAGACCTGATGGAGAGCTTTTTGTAATATTTAGTGTCTCTTCTATACTAAGAGTATGAAAAGCCTCCATCTGATTTCACTACTTCTTAATAGTTACAACAATTGCTCCACGAAGATCACCCATTTTGTAACCGGTTGCTTTGTCTGTAGGGTAGAATTTTGCAATTGTTTTCTTTAGTTTTGGATCGATGTTGGTACCGTGACACTTCAAGCATACTTTTTTTGCTATTTTTAAAGGCTTATAAAACTTATATCCATCATCTGTCTTTTCTATTAAGTGGCGAGGTAGGCGAACGCCTGTTTCTTGAAGTGTTTGAAGAGCTTCAAGAACTTTTCTTTCATCATTAACAGCTTCATTTGCTGGATTTCTTGGTTTTAGTGTTATACGTTTAACACTAACATTTTTCCCAAGCTTTTCATCTACCTCAACTGTAAGGTTAACAGCATTAACAGCACAAAAATTTAGTGCATCGGCAGGTCCACCGCTTTTCATATGCTTTTTCATATTTCCACCCAAGGTTTTTAGAAGAAGCTTAGTTGCATCATAGCCTGTTTTGACTACTTGAGAGATCTCTCCATTACCTTTTTTAGCTTTTTGTTCACCTTGAACTGCAAAGAGCATTGTTGAAGCAACTAACCCTGTAAAAAGCAATCTTGCAAGCTTCATTATTCTCCTCCTCCCATATTTTTTATCTCAATATTATTATAGTGTAATTTAATTAAAACGACTACCTCTTTTATTTAGTAACTCTATTAATAACCCTTGCACTAAAGATGCCAATAGCGTATATGTGATCAAAACAACTGTAAATATCAAACCAAAATAGTCTATCATCATTGGAAGAAGGGGGATTTTAATAGATCTAGCATAAAAGAATACAGCAACTAAACTATTTTTAAGACCATGCTCTTTTAGGTCATTAATCATTGGATACCAAGCATACATTGGACCGTGACTAATAACTCCTGCAATCAGAGCCAGTAGCCATCCTCTCCAACCACTCTTTTTACCAAGATGTTGAGCTATCTTTTTTGGTTTAAAAAAGTAGTTAATTACTGCCGTAAATAGAATAACTATTACAAATATAGGCAATATCTTTAAAAGAACCAATCCACTCTCATAGAGTGCTTGTAGCATCTTTTGTGAATTTAGAAAATATATGACTATATACAATAAGAGAACAGCAATAAAGAGGGGAGTACCTTTTAGTTTCATCTAAACAGCTCCACTGTCCAAGCAGTTAAAACTGAAACCAGCAATGTAAAAATAAATGCCAATAAGTTTCTATAGAGGGTAAATCTCTTTCCTAAAACCTCAGCCTCTGCTGGAAGTTGTACTATGCCAAGAGTAACCCAAGCCAATATAAATGCTGTCACAGCATATAGAGATATACCCTCTTTAAGCAGTTCTCCACCTATAATATAGCTTACAAATGGTTGTCCTACAGCAATAGAGCCTGCAGTAGTTCCAATAAGTGTATCTTTAACTGCATCACCTGTAAAGAGTTTTGTTAGCATCTCTTCAGTAATATAGGTTTGAAAAAGACCTACCAATCCAATTATCGCTAAGATCATTGGAGTCATTGAGATAAAATTGATAAAAGAGTTTTTAAGCACCTTTTTAAATGAACGCTGGTTCTGACTCATTAACTCTCTCTTTTATGGTATTTCAGGCGGTGCGATCTCATTTGAGAGTAGGGCATAGCTTTTACCGACACGTGCAAGAGGCTCATAATCTACCCTTAAATGATCTAAATCTTTAATAAAGGAAACATCAATAAAGTGCTGAATAATCTCAATAATTAGTGAAATAGTTAAGCTTCATTTTATAACAATCTCTAGATTAAGTTCACAT
>CAZGCF010000241.1:0-2686 GCA_964524095.1 uncultured Campylobacterales bacterium
ATAGAATGGGCGAAGAGTTTATTCGATCTAAAGGTGCTCGTCCCTCATTTAAAGGGTTGTATGGTTTTCCAGCTTCTGTATGCACATCATTAAATGAAGTTATCATTCATGGTATTCCTGATGATAGAAGAGTCAAAGAGGGTGATATATTAGGGCTAGATATTGGCACTGAATTTGATGGGTGGTATGGTGATGCGGCAGTTACAATTCCAATTGGCAATATTTCAGATGAAGATAAAAATCTTATAGCTTGTGCCAAAGATGCACTCTATTATGCTATAGATATAATTAGACCTGGATTACGTTTCAAAGAGTTGAGTTTAGAATTAGAAAAATTTATTAAATCAAGAGGTTATACTCCCTTATTAAATTTTTGTGGACATGGAATTGGACGTAAACCGCATGAGGAGCCAGAAATACCAAACTATTTGGAGCATGGATCACCAAAAAGTGGACCTAAAATTAAAAATGGTATGGTTTTTTGTCTTGAACCAATGGTGTGTCAAAAGGTTGGTATGCCAAAAATTCTTGATGATAAGTGGTCAGTAGTAAGTCAAGATGGATTAAGAGGCAGTCACTATGAACATACTGTTGTTGTTGTAGGAAATAGAGCTGAGATTTTATCACAAGTGTGAGTTGCAAGTGTCAAACAGGGTACTTAATTCACTTTAAATATTTGAATTTATCTTCTATCTTATAGAGATAAATTCTGTTAACCGATTTTAAGGAGCAAAAATGGCAAAAGATGATGTTATTGAAATAGATGGCAAGGTAATTGAAGCACTTCCAAATGCTACATTCAGAGTTGAGTTAGATAATGGACATGTTGTGCTCTGTCATATAGCAGGGAAAATGCGTATGCACTATATTAGAATACTTCCTGGGGATAAGGTAAAAGTTGAACTTACACCCTATAGTTTAGATAAGGGACGAATAACTTACAGATATAAGTAACCTGTAAGTTACCTTTAAGTATAATTCCATCCCCCTTTCCATCTATGTGAAGGAGTTTTGCATAAGTTGCACTGTTTATGCAAGGGTCGGTTTGATCTAACTCATCAAACCTAATATGGGGCAAATTCTATTTAATGGGTTTGTTGTTCAGTGCAAGATATAAAGGAGCTAATAATGAAAGTTAGACCATCGGTTAAAAAGATGTGCGACAAGTGCAAAATTATTAAACGAAAAGGCATTGTTCGCGTAATCTGTGTCAACCCAAAACACAAACAGAGACAAGGATAAAAGATGGCACGTATTGCAGGTGTTGATCTACCTAAGAAAAAGCGTATGGAGTATGCATTAACCTATATCTATGGTATCGGTCTAGCAACTTCAAGAAAGATTCTTGATGCTACTGGTATCAGTTATGATAAGCGTGTGTATGAGCTAACAGAAGATGAAGCCGCGGCGATTCGTAATGAGATCCAAAACAACTATATGGTTGAAGGGGATCTTCGTAAAAAAGTTGCTATGGATATTAAAGCATTGATGGATCTTGGTAACTATCGCGGTCTTCGCCATAGACGTGGTCTTCCAGTTCGTGGTCAAAAAACTAAAACCAATGCTCGTACACGCAAAGGTAAGCGAAAAACTGTCGGCGCAGCTAGCAAGTAAGGCAAAAAGCGCTAAGAAAAAGTGAACTGCTTCACTTTTTTAGCTTTTTGCGAGTTTGCGGTCTGCATATCTGCAGCCGCTAACTCCGTTAACAGATAAAAAGGGGTATTAAGTGGCTAAACGTAAAACAACAAGAAAAAAGATTGTAAAAAAGAATATTGCACGTGGTGTAGTTTACATCAGTGCTACATACAACAACACTGTTATTACCGTAACTGACGAAGCAGGTAATGTAATTTCATGGAGCAGTGCAGGTTCTCTTGGTTTCAAGGGAAGTAAAAAATCTACTCCTTATGCAGCACAGCAAGCTGTTGAAGATGCAATGGCAAAAGCTATGGAGCATGGAATTAAAGAGGTTGGTATTAAAGTACAGGGACCTGGAAGCGGTCGTGAGACTGCAGTAAAAAGCGTAGGCGCAATCGAAGGAATTAGAGTTATGTGGTTTAAAGACATCACTCCACTTCCACACAATGGTTGCAGACCTCCGAAACGACGACGAGTATAAGGGGACGAGATGGCACGATATAGAGGACCAGTAGAAAAGATCGAACGTCGCCTTGGCGTGAGTCTCGGACTCAAAGGCGAAAGAAGATTAGCAGGAAAGAGCGCAATTGATAAAAGACCTTATGCACCAGGTCAGCATGGACAAAGAAGAGCAAAAGTTAGTGAATATGGTTTGCAGTTGCGTGAAAAGCAAAAAGCTAAGTTTATGTATGGAGTTGCTGAAAAGCAGTTTAGAAGACTCTTTAAAGATGCAAGTCGAATGGAAGGAAATACAGGGGAGAACCTAATTTCACTTCTTGAGAGACGATTAGACAATATTGTCTATAGAATGGGATTTGCAACTACAAGAGCATTTGCACGACAGCTTGTGACACATGGGCATATACTCGTTGATGGAAAGCGTGTTAATATTCCTTCTTACCGTGTTAAGCCTGGTCAAAAGATTGAAGTAAAAGAGAAAAGTAAAAATAATCCGCAAATTCAAAGAGCAATGGAGCTTACTAAACAGACTGGAATCGCTCCTTGGATCGATGTAGATCATAATAAAGTATTTGGAATTTTCACACGT
>CAZGCF010000242.1:0-2680 GCA_964524095.1 uncultured Campylobacterales bacterium
ATATAATACGCCAAAATTCTTTATAAGAAGGAATGTTTATGGCAGGTCATAATAAATGGTCAAAAGTTAAGCATATTAAAGCTAAAGAGGATGCTAAAAAGGGCAAACTTTTTACCAAAGCTGTTCGTGACATAACTACCGCAGCAAAAGCTGGTGGAGGCGATCCAGATACAAATGCGGTTTTGCGTTTGGCAATTGAGCGTGCTAGAGCTGTCTCTATGCCGGCTGAAAATATTCAACGTGCCATTGACAAAGCAACAGGTAATCTAAAGGGTGTCAATTATGAAGAGATTACCTATGAAGGTTATGGTCCAGGTGGTGTAGCGATAATGGTTGAAACTATGACTGACAATAAAAACCGTACTGTTGCATCTGTTAGACACGCATTTAACAAGTCCGGTGGAAGTTTGGGTACAAGCGGAAGCGTCTCTTGGATGTTTGAAAAAAAAGGGATCATAACAGTTGAGAGAAGTGACAAAGATGATGAAGTTATGGAAGTCGCTTTGGAAAACGGTGCCAGTGACATTAAAGAGTTTGATGAGGTTTTAGTCATAGAGAGTGAGCCGGCAGATTTTGATACTCTTTTACAAGCTGTTGAAAAAGTTGGAGTAAATATACTTGAAAGTTCGGTAGGATTAGTTGCTACAAATACAATAGATGTTGATGATGAGACCGCTGTAAAAGTTGAGAAGCTCATAGATATGCTAGAAGAGGATGATGATGTCCAAAATGTCTATCACAATATGGAGTGATTAACTTTTATTAATCAATGTTTTAGTACAATTTCGTAAACTTACATTTACAAAGGAAAAAGATGAAAAAAATTATTCTAGCAGGTTTAAGTGTCGCAACATTGGCTCTTTCACTTCCAGCGGCAGATACTCTAGCAACTGTTAACGGTCATAAGATAACAAAAGAGGATGTTCAGGCAGTATTGAACTCTATGGGTGCACGTACAACATATGATGCTCTTCCTGATGAGATTAAGAAAAAAGTATTGGATCAAATCATTCAGCAACAACTTCTTCAGGAAAAAGCACTTAAAAGCGGTATAGAGAAAGATAAAGAGTATAAAGAGGCTCTCAATAAGCTTAAAAAGAAGCTTGCACTTAATATATGGAGGAAAAAACAGCTTGATCAAATAAAAATAAGTGACAAAGAGGCAAAAAAAGTTTATGAAGAGCATAAAAATTCATTCCAGTTCCAGCGTCCAGAGAGTGTTCATGCACGCCATATACTTCTTAAAACAGAAGAGGAAGCAAAAAAAGTTATTGAAGAGTTGAGTAAAACTCCTAAATCTAAACTAAAATCAAAATTTGAAGAGCTTGCAAAAGTTAAATCAATAGATAAGCATAATGCACCACGTGGTGGTGATTTGGAAACGTTTGGTCGTGGACAAATGGTTAAACCATTTAGTGATGCGGCATTTTCTCTAAAAGCTGGAGAGTTTACAAAAAAACCTGTTAAAACACAGTTTGGTTATCACGTTATCTATGTTGAAGAGAAAAACCCTGCACAAACCATTCCTTTTGAACAAGTAAAAGATCGTATTAAGCAGAACTTGAAGATGGAGAAGTTTAAAGAGAGAATTCAAAAAATTGCCAAAGAGCTTAGAAGTCAAGCAAAGATTCAGTATAAGTAAGAAGGAGCAATTATGAAGGGTGTCAAAATTTCAGATTATGTTGGAGCAGGGGTTGTTACAGGAGATGATGTTCAAAAGATTTTTGAGATTGCAAAAGCGAATGAGTTTGCACTTCCTGCTGTAAATGTAGTAGGAAGTGACTCTATAAATGCTGCTTTAGAAGCAGCACGTGAAGTTAACTCTCCTATTATAATTCAGTTTAGTAATGGTGGTGCGGCTTTCAATGCCGGAAAAGGGCTCGACTCTGAAAAGGGTGCAGTTTTAGGTGCTATTAGTGGAGCACAACATATCCATATGTTAGCAGAGGCATATGGAGTTCCTGTTATTATACATACTGATCACGCGGCACGTAAACTTTTACCTTGGATCGATGCACTACTTACAGCAAGTGAAGAGCATTTTGAAAAAAGAGGTAAACCACTTTTTAGCTCTCATATGATCGATCTTAGTGAAGAGCCGCTTGAGCAGAATATTGAGACTTGTAAAGCATACCTTGAGCGAATGAGTAAGATGGGAATGACTCTTGAGATAGAGCTTGGCATTACAGGTGGTGAGGAAGATGGTGTTGACAATACAGATGTCGATAACAAGCTTCTCTATACTCAGCCTGAAGAGGTGGCTTATGCGTATGAAGAGTTAAGCAAAATCAGCGATCGTTTTACAATCGCAGCATCATTTGGAAATGTACACGGAGTCTATAAACCTGGAAATGTTGTTTTACGTCCTGAGATTCTTGACAACTCTCAAAAATATATTGAAGAGAAGTTTAAGACAGCAAGTAAGCCTGTTAATTTTGTCTTCCACGGAGGAAGCGGATCTGAGCTAAAAGATATTCGAGATGCTATCAGTTATGGCGTAATTAAAATGAACATTGACACAGATACTCAGTGGGCATTTTGGGCTGGTGTAAAAGGTTATGTTGAGAAGTATCACGACTATCTACAAGGACAGATTGGCAACCCTGAAGGTGAAGATAAACCAAACAAAAAATATTATGATCCAAGAAAGTGGTTGCGTGAAGGTGAAAAGTCTATGGTC
>CAZGCF010000243.1:0-2659 GCA_964524095.1 uncultured Campylobacterales bacterium
CCCTTCTTCTACTCGGTATTGCTCTATCCCTATTCTACTCATCAGCTCTTTTAATACTCTTCTATATGGGCGATCCTATTCAAAACGACTCTCTTCTTAGATACTCTATGGGAAGTTTAAGTGTTGTCGGTTGGATAGAGCCTACAGTAATTGCAATAACAGCTACTCTATTTGGAGTTGTCGCTTATCTTTACAGATTTGAGTTGGGGCTATTGGCTCTCTCATCACAAATGGCTAAACAAAAGGGTGTTAATGTAAAAAGAGTAGAGAGGGTATTACTGTTAACTACTTCTTTGGCTATTGGTGTACTTATTAGCATAAGCGGTCCCATAGGATTTGTTGGTCTTGTAGTACCTCATATGGTTGCTAAAATATATGCGGTAAGTCTGCATAAGAGAGTCATCTATAACGGTATTTTTGGCGGAATATTTCTGATCTTGTGCGATATGATAGCACGCACATTACAAACACAAGGCGAACTTCCAATTGGAATTATTACCACATTGATTGGCGTGCCATTTTTTATATATCTGATTTTAAAAAGAAGATAATATAATTGCAGTTGTTCAAAAGAGTATTTATAATCTAATGTAAACAAAAGGCTTTAAAAAATGGAAAATATATATAAAGATATTTTTATGGAGGATCTTCAGAAAGTTTATGATGAGATCCTTAAAAGAGAGAAACAGCTTGGACAATATTATGATCTTCTAAATAGTGGTCATGCTGAAGCCGAAGAGTGGGTAGGCGATTTTCTACGTCGTCTTGAACTGCCAGTTACACCTGAAACAAGAATGGCGGCATTAACACGTCTCATAGGACTGCGTGATGATGCACTGACTCAAGTGCTTGAAAAAGAGGGGCGTGACGAAGAAGCTGTCATAGAAGCAAAAGAGACTGCCTATAAGATGGTTGCCGATTTCTATCTTAAACGTCATCTAGAATTGTTAGACTGGATAGAGGATGAAGCTCTTTTAACACCTTTTTACCGTGAAGTACTAAAAGAGGCACACCGTGTCGGTGAGGCTATGAGCAATTGGCAAAGTGCTTGGACGGCGCATATTATTCACGGTGTCAACAGAGAGTTGTATGAACTTTTTAATGGTGATGAAGAGAAGATTTATGAAATGTTAGAGAGTGAAAATCTTCTTGATCTGCGTGAAGAGGGTTGTGTAGGCGATCGCTGCTACTCTGTACTTAAAAAGACGCGCAAAGGGTTTAAGAGTATATCTTATGCCAAAGCATTTCGTATGGAGGTACAAGAGGTTGTCAATAAATTAGAGAATATGCGTGGCGTTCTAGCACAGATGGAAGATGAAGTATTTGGTCAACAGTCTGAGTGGCTTGCATATATAGATGCTTTGATAGATGCCTTTTCTCACCCTGAAACTGATGGGCTTATTAAAAAGTGGGCAGAGGTTGATCGTAAATGGATGGCAATTACAGCACCTATTCAGATAGGACATCCTCTTGAGTATTATGAAGATCACTACCGTAAAGCGGTAGCACTGGAGTGGGATGTTCGTCTCTCATCTCCAAAGTTGATACAAGAGAGTAAAATCGCTAAACAAATCAGTGCTATGGCTGAATCTTTGGCAAATGAGTTTGGCGAAGAGGCACAAAGAGTTAATGCAAACTGCTTAAAACAGGTAGAGCAAACTCAACTTTACATTGGTGTTCCAGCACTATTTTACGGAGCAGAGTTTCAAGGACTCTTCTCTGCGCAAGTTGTTCCTAATGATACAGAAGTTAGTAGTGAGCTTGGTAAGAAGATATTTGCATTTGCAGATAATGTGCTTGAGAGTAAAAAGGCTCGCCCTGTTATGCGTCTAGCACGTGAAGTTTTTGGTGATGACTTTGTTCTTCACGGGCGCAAAATAATGTTTGAAGAGCCAGATCTTTGGCATAAAGTTTATGAAATCACAACTATTGGGCATGAGTATGGTCATATTCTATGGGTAGATGATGATACAGAAACCAAAATGAATGGCAGTGGAAACTACAAAAATGTTGAAGAGTTTAAAGCAACAGTCGGTGGACTTATGGCATTTTTTATGCATGAAGATGAAGCTTTAAAAGAGGAGATTTTAAGAGATACTGTTGCTAGAGCTGTAAGCCTAATGAGTTGGCGTAAAACAGGTGAAGTAGAGCCTTACTATGTTGAAGGACTTTTACATCTTGATATCTTGTTTGAAGCGGGTGTGCTTGATTTTAAGGATGGTAAGCTAACTATTGATTTGAGTGAAGATGCTTACAGAAAGCAAAAAGCACTTTACCAAGCAAGATATATTAAATTAGCTCATGAGTTTTATCTGCCAAAACGGGACGCTAGTGAGTTTTTAGATAATTTTATTGGAAAAGTTGATGGTATTTGGCTTCCAAAACAAAAGAGGGTAAGGGAGTTTGTTGATCACTACTGGAACCGCTATCTTGAAATTGGACAAGAGACAATGCCTTTTAACTAAAGTTAAGATTAAGCTTTTTAACCGAAATAAGTTTCGGTTGATAAAGTTTAATTTCACTTCAAATTTAAAGTAGTTAAGCAAAAAATTGTATTCTTTACAATATAATTATGATATTAATTATCATTATTGGAGATTTTTATGAAAAAGCTTATTTATCTTTTTGCTATATCCCTTTATCTTACAATAGCCTTTGC
>CAZGCF010000244.1:0-2653 GCA_964524095.1 uncultured Campylobacterales bacterium
ATTCTATCTTTTGAAGATAAAAACTCTCCACAATCTCCAACTGCTTTGCAAGATAGATCGATTAATATATCATCATAATATGGCGAAATAGGGTAGAGTCTGCACCCCGGAGGTCTCTTTTCATATATGGTACAGATTGAGTCTTTGAAATATTTGCAACCAGAATTCTCTTCGGCTAACTGCATTACTGGTGTAAAAGAGTCCTCTACTTTTGCAAAATATATTTTAAAGTATTCATAAACCTCTATAAAATCATCTAAGATAAGAGGAATAAATTTAAAGTTTCTTCCACTACAGCAGTTTTCTAAACAACCACTACAGCTGTCAAAACAGATTGTATCGATCTCTTTTATTGAAACAAAATTATGCATATTATTATCTGATTGATAGATATTTTCCTTCGCTAATATCGCTCCAAGGCTTGATCTGCTTGTAGTACTCTTCCATAGATTCAAATACTCGTTTAAAGTCGCTATTTTTTTGACTCAGTTCATCTACTACTTCTATAAGAGCCTTTTTAGCGGCATTTACTATTTCAATAGGAAAGTCTCTAATCTCTATTTTCATCTCTTTTAGTTTCTTAAGAGCTTTTGAGTTCTCATGCATAAACTCATGGTACATTTGAGAGCTCATTGATTCAGAGGCATACTTAAGGATTGCTTTATGTTCAGAGCTTAAACGATCAAATCTAGCTTTATTAAATGTTAGTTCAAGAATTGATCCTGGCTCATGCCAGCCGGTATAGTAGTAGTGTGCTACTTTGTAAAAGCCCATACGAATATCTAGTGCTGGTCCTACCCATTCGGTTGCATCAATTGTTCCACGCTCTAGAGCTGTGAAGATTTCACCGGCTGGAAGAAGAATAGGGTTGACTCCAAGTTTAGCCATTACCTCCCCACCCATTCCGGGGATACGCATCTTAAGCCCTTTTAAATCTTCTATTTTTTCAATAGGTTTTCTAAACCATCCACCCATCTGTACGCCAGTATTGCCACCTATAAATGGATAGAGGTTGAATTTTGCATATAGTTCACGCCATAGCTCATAACCTCCACCATAATTCATCCAGCAGTTTAACTCATCTGCATTCATACGCAGTGGAAGACCGCTAAATAGTGAGAATGCAGGGTTTTTCCCTTTCCAATAGTATGGACCAGAGTGGAAAGCATCTATTTGACCTCTACTTGTTGCATCAAATACAGCAAGAGCTGGAACTAGAATATTTTTGGGATAGACTTTTATTTCAAGGCTTCCTCCACTCATATCTTTGACCATTTCAGCAAAACGATCAACTCCAGTTCCCATAATAGGAAAGTGTGCCGGCCAACTTGTAGCAAGTTTTAGTTTTACTTTACGCTGTCTATTTATATTGACACTCTTTTTACCCTCTATCTGCTCTCTAGTGCATCCACCAAGTGTTGCAACTGCTCCAACTGCTACTGCTGACTTTATAAAATCTCTTCGTTTCATAAACTCTCCTCTAAATTCCTATATCACTAATGGTAGAATGCTGCTATAACTGCATAAGCTAAGAAAAACATTAGATGAGATATACCTTCAACATAGTTTGTTTCGCCATTATCTGTAGTTTTCCAAGCCAGTATTACAGTTAAAATAAGTGCACCTATTTGCAAAGAGTTAAAGTCTAACGCTAAGTCTATACCAGCAATTGGAGCAAGCATCATTAAAATTGGCACAGTTAAAAGTATAGATACAGTAGAAGCACCCATTGCAATATTTACAACTCTTTGAATCTGATCAGATTTAGCCGCCTTTATTGCTGTGAATAGTTCAGGAGATACACTAATAATAGCTATAACAAGACCGGCTAAAGCAGGTGAGATGCCGTAGTTTTTGGCTATTTGCATTCCATCACTTGCAAAAATCTCTGCAATTACTCCTATAATAAAAATCAATCCAAATATTATGAAAAAGTTAAAAGTATTTGGAAGTTTTTCAAATATATAATCCTCTTCCTCATCATCTTCACTCTTATCTGCTTTTTTTCTTCTTAGGCGAAAGATTCGACTTCTTGCAGTGGCTTTAAAGAAGTGAATATGTGTCTTTGTTTGGAAAATAAATATTGTTATATAGTAGATCATCAATAAAAAGGCGATAATATAGCTTGCTGTCATTATCGATTCACCACTACCTTTTGAGTACTGTAAAAGACTTGGTACAAGCAAAGCTACAGAGGCTACCAACAATATTGTGGTGTATGTGCTTGATGTATCTTCATTATGCTCTTGCTCTTTAAATCGTAATCCACCAATAAATACTGCAATGCCAAGGAGTACATTCATATCGACAATGACAGCAGAGATAATACCACCCTTAACTGTCTCAAGAGCACTAGAGCCGTGACTGCTCTCAAGAAGGATCATAAATAGAAGCAGAATCTCAACTGCAACGGCACTGAAAGTAAGAACAAAACTTGCGTATGGCTCTTGCAGACGTTCAGCAAGAATCTCAGCAATTTCAGAAACAGTAAATGAGAATGCGGCTATACCGAGTCCTGCAAATAGTGTCGATAGATATATTTGTCCAGCATTGTGTAGAAGAAAAGCGGTGATAGCAAATATTGTACCTGCAATAAGCTCCCTATACTTATCCTTAAAATATTGGGAAAAAGAGCTCTGTTCCGACGAATCAT
>CAZGCF010000245.1:0-2643 GCA_964524095.1 uncultured Campylobacterales bacterium
AGACAAAGTAAAAAACTATTGGCTTCAGAAGACAGAAGAGATTAATTTTTCTTTATGGGCAGCTAACAAGTTACTTGGGTGCATTAGGTTACACCGATTTTACTAACGATCAAGAAGATGGTTCAGGAATAAAATTAACAGCTAAATATTACTTTGATAAAGTTAAAACAAACTTTTAGGATCTGCTAATGGTTTAGTTAAGTTTATTAATGATACTTAAGTTTTGCTATAATATTTTTATGAGATTTTTTATACTTCTTTATACTATTTTATTACCATTAATAGCAGATGAGAGGTGTATAGAGTGTGAAAAGTTACACTCAAATAGTAAAATAGTTACACTTTCAAAGATTGGCAACTCTTGCGATGAGTTTAAAAAGTTATCTGATGACTTAGCTGGTCGTTTCAATAAAAAGATTGAGCATGATTGCTTAGTGAATGGTAAAGTATCTTTTTCACATATGATTCAGTTTTTAGATATGGTATTGGAAGAGAAAAAGAGAAGTTCTTTAAATAGCTTTCCTATCACTCTCTTTAGAAAGTGTGATTCAGAGAATATTTTAGAAGAGAAAAATAAAAAAATTCTCAAAAGATTTTCTACCATACTCTTTAGAGAGTATGATATAGAGAAGATTTTAACCAATGTGATTTTAGGTCACTACTTTGAGTTGGGAGGCTACTTTTTAAAAGAGTTCAAAAGTTTTCAGTTGGATAGAGTGGTCTATCCCCCATACAAAAAGCGTTTACTACATATCGCCACACAAAACAATGACCTCAAAGCGGTGAAGTTTCTCCTCAAACACCATGCAGATACCAATGTCAAAGATATTTTTAAATTCAAACCCTCGTTTTATATCACCTCAAAGAGGATGGAGAGACTCTATAAAGAGTTTCATATCAAAATACCCAGTATGATAAAGTGCAGTACCCTCATGGAAGAAGAGAGGATTGATGAAGCGATTGGTTACTGTTTGCAAAAGGCTCAACTTTCAGAAAAAGCAAACTACTTTACAAGTGCTTCATGGTACTACCTTTTAGCCAAAAAACCGCTTTTGAGTAAAAAGTTTTCATTAAAGACAATAAGTGATACATCGTTTCAATATATTGGTTATATGAATTTGGGTCACTACTATATTTTGGCTAAAGAGTATGATAAGGCAAAGAAGAGTTATAAAGAGTTACTGAAAAGTTTTGATAGCAGTGATAGAGAGGTTAAAAAAGCTTTTCTTGAAGACTTTACCATTTTAAGGAAGATTTATAAAGATGAGTTTGACATCTATAGAGCTTACGACATAATGCACGAAATACTTTAGGAGAAGAGTATGATTCATCAAATCAAAAAAGAGCTTAAGAAGGTGATTGTCTCTCAAGACCAGTTGGTTCAATCCCTCTTAATCACTCTCTTAAGTGAGGGGCATCTACTCATCGAAGGCTACCCAGGGGTTGCAAAGACAACCATCATTAAGGCTCTCTCTAAAATTGTTGGTCTCACCTTTAAACGCATCTCATTTACACCCGACCTACTCCCAAGTGATATTTTGGGTATTGAAATCTATAATGCTTCAACCCACACATTTGAGATAAAAAAGGGAGCTATCTTTACCGACCTGCTTCTTGCAGATGAGATTAACAGAGCCCCTGCAAAAGTTCAAAGTGCCCTTCTTGAAGCTATGGCGGAGAGGCAAGTGACCATTGGTGAAAAAACTTTTGATCTAAAAAGACCCTTTATGGTGATGGCGACACAAAATCCTATTGAAGAGAGTGGTGTCTATGCCTTGCCACAAGCACAACTTGATCGATTCTTACTTAAAAGTGTTGTAGATTACCCAAAAACTGCACAAGAAGAGGTGAAAATCTTAGACCACTACCAAAAGGCTTCTCATTTAGAGGGGGTTAATCAAGTTGCCACGATTGAGGATATTTTAAGACTCCAAGAAAAGGTAAATGAGATTCATATTGACCAAAAAGTCAAAGAGTATATTGCTAACCTTACTCTTGCCACAAGAGAGCAAAACCCACTCATTAAACTTGGAGCAAGCCCACGGGGAAGCATCGCCTTACTGAAAGCCTCAAAAGCCCACGCTTTAATTCTTGGAAAAAACTATGTCGCTCCATCTGACATTAAAGCGGTTATCTATGATGTACTGCGTCATAGAATTTTGCTCAGTTTTGAAGCGATTTCGCAAAACATAACTACTCAAAATGTGATTAATGAGATCATTAAAAAGGTTAGAGTACCTTGATCGACTACAAAAAGATACTCATCAAATCAAAAAAGCTCATCTTTAGCGAATATGCAGGAAGGCATAACTTCGGCATTAAAGGGGATGGACTTGACTTTAAAGAGTTGAGAGAATATACACTCGACAGCGATGTCCGTTTTATCGACTGGAAGATTAGTGCAAAGTTTCAAAAACCCTTTATCAAGGAGTACCAAAGCGATACATCTTTTACCATCTACTTTGTTTTGGCTTTCGATAGGACCATAGAGTTTGAAGATAAAAAGGAGATAATGTTTGAAGCCTTCTCTCTTTTGGCATATAGCAGTTTAAAAGATGAGGATCGTATCTCTGTGTTACTCTTTGATGATGAAAAGAGAGCATTTTACCCACCTTCAACACAAGAGGAACTGCTGTTAGATTT
>CAZGCF010000246.1:0-2636 GCA_964524095.1 uncultured Campylobacterales bacterium
TTTCATTTTTTATTTAAATGTATAATAAGGTAACAATATTTATAGTATTTATTTAACAAATGTGAAAAATATTGTTATTAATAGCGCCAATTATTTTTTTTAAAATTAACACAATTTTAGGAATTTCTACATTGTTGTTGAGTATATAGTTATAAATTTGGTTAGTTAAGAAGATTATTATACTGGTGGAGTTGAGGGGAATCGAACCCCTGTCCAGAAACAAGCAACTCCTAGCGTCTACATGCTTAGACGACATTGCTATATTTAACATGGTTTTGCGCAATGTCCAAAGCTACACCATGCGAGCCTCAAAGATTCGCTTACAGATGAGGCAGTCTGTAAGTATAGCCATAAAGGTTATGATACTCTCAAAATCTGCCTATTTGGCGTCAGCAGTGAGAGCAGCCCAAGTATGTCCGGTTAAACTTACGCTGCGTATGCGTAAGCTGGGCGGTAATTTGTATTGTTTGCGTTTATTACTTGTGGGCAGATTAACGATATGCCCAAACCGACATGCAACTAGGAATCACCTGCTCCTGTCGAAGCCAAGTCAACCCCATATAAAATCTACTACTCGTTAATCAACTCTTTGATAAAACGTGCTAGGTTTGATATATTATCAATCTTTTGACTATTTGTCAAGTTCTCTTGCAATAAAATTTTTACAAAGGCGCTTCCAACAATAACACCGTCAACACCTTTTGCCTTCTCTTTTGCAGTTTTTTCATTAACTCCAAAACCTATATATAGCGGTGTATCGGTATTTTCTCTTACTGCAGAAATAATAGAATCTAAACTTTCACTTTTCTCTGAACCAGTAATTCCAGCATACGCTACCATGTAAATGAATTTTTTAGAATCTTTTACAATAGTGGCTATACGATCTTTTGAGTCAGTTGGTGCTACAAAATCAATTAATGCTATATCTTTCTCATCAAATATTTGACGATAAACTCTACTCTCTTCATATGGTAAGTCAGGAATTATAAAGCCACTTACGCCATACTCTTTTGCTTTAGTTAAATAAAAGTCCAATCCTTTGTGATAGAAAGGATTAAAATAACCCATCCATAGAGTATCTATTTTTGATGCTATCTTTTCACTCACTTCTAATAGATCTGAAACTTTAAAACCATTTTGTAGAGCTAAAAGGTTGGCACTCTCTATAATCGGGCCATCAGCTACTGGATCGGAAAATGGAATTCCTAACTCAATAGAATCTACACCTGATTCTTTTAAAGAGAGTGCTAAATCTATTGTAAAACTTTTATCTGGTAACCCTGTTGTGATGTATGCTACTAACTTTTTCAAAACTCTATATCTCCGGTACATTTAAAATTTTTGGATTAATATCTTCCAACTCTTCATCTTCTTCAAGTTGAGAATACCAAATTCTAAATTGATCGTTTACAAGCAGAAGCCAATCAATTACCTCTTCAGTTAGAGAATTTGGGTTATATCGGACAGATTCCATTAGATCTTCAGCTAACTCTGAAAGGATGTGTATTCTATCTACTTTTAAAAAGCCTGAAGCAGATTTGATATTGTGAAAAATTCGGAAAAGTTCATTTATTTTATCAACTCTTCCATCTTCATTTTCTAAAGCAACAATTGTTGGTTCCATTGCCTCAGTCATAATATCTAAGTGATCAAGAAATTCATCTACAATATCATAATCATAATCTTCTTCTAGACGTGTCCGGATACCCATTTAATCCTCTTTAAAGAGCTTTTTAGTACTCTATTTGATTGCAATTATACCATTTTTTAGATAGAATCAATCTGCTTTTGAAAGGCCGACAGAGTAAGTGTCACAAAAGGTATTGTACAGGAGAATTGATATGTCAAAGAGAGAGACAATTAGATCTTTGCAACAGGCAAAAGGAAAACGTAAAATAGTAATGATTACAGCTTATGATGCACTATTTGCATCTCTGTTTAGTGAATTATCCGATATTATTCTTGTCGGTGACAGTCTAAATATGAGCTTTAATGGAAAAGCAGATACTCTCTCGGTCACACTTGATCAAATGATCTATCATACACAAGCAGTATGCAATGGAGCACCAAACACCTTTGTAGTTTGCGATATGCCATTTGGCTCAACCAATACAAAAGAGGAGGCTCTTGCAAATGCTGTTAAAGTTTTCCAACAAACTGGTGCTGATGCAGTTAAGATTGAGGGTGGATGTAATCGTGCTGAACTTATTAAACATTTAACTGATAATGCTATTGCCGTTATGGGACATATAGGTCTTTTACCTCAATCTGTAAGATCTGAAGGTGGGTACAAGGTTAAGGGACGTGATGAAAAGAGTTTTGAGCAAGTTATAGAGGATGCCAAAGCAATTGAATCAGCAGGTGCATTTGCCATTGTAGTAGAAGGGGTTACTCCAGATTTAGGTGCTGTTATAACTCAATCTGTTGATATTCCTGTTATTGGTATTGGTGCTGGTAGTGCAACTGATGGACAAGTTTTAGTCTGGTCAGATATGCTTGGATTTTTTGAAGAGTTTAAACCTAAGTTTGTAAAACGCTATTTAGAGGGAGCAAAGCTTGTAAAAGAGGCTCTAAAAAAGTATAAGGAAGAGGTTGAGAGTGGAGAGTTTCCAGCAGAAGAGCATACCTTCCATATG
>CAZGCF010000247.1:0-2624 GCA_964524095.1 uncultured Campylobacterales bacterium
ATATTGATCATTCAAATCCTTTTTCATTCAATGTTTTATACAATATTATAGCAAAACTAAAATGTCTATATAAAAATTTTTATCGTCATCTACTATTCTTTCGATATAATAATTTTAAAATATGATATACTTAAAGTAATATAAAATAGAGGTTAGATATAAAGGAAATAGATTGGCACATAAAGAGTGGGTTGAGAGTGAAAGTCAGGTTGATCTTGAAGAGCCAGAGCTTTATAAAGTGATAATGTGGAATGATGACTATACCACAATGGATTTTGTTGTTGAGGTTTTGAGCGATATATTTCATAAGAGTTATGAAGAGGCTGTGGCGATTATGCTTGATATTCACGAGAGGGGAAAAGGTGTGTGTGGAGTATATACATACGAAATTGCAGAGACAAAAGTTCATCAAACAATCAAACTTGCTAGAGCCAATGAGTTTCCTTTGCGAGTGACAATGGAGAAAGAGTAAAAGGAAAAGTATGATAAGTAAAGATTTAAACGATATTTTCAAAGAGGCAGTAAAATATGCAAAAATGCATCGTCATGAGTATTTGACGGTGGAGCATATCTTTCTTGCAGTGCTTCTTTCACCGCAAGGGGCAGAGATCTTAAAATCTGCTGGAGCAGATGTAGAGCAGATGAAAGCGAGGATCAATCACCATCTTATGACATCTGTTCGTCCACTGCCTGAAGGTGTGGTAAGAGAGCCATTTGAGACAGTTGCATTATCGCGTGTGATTGAACAGATGATTCGTCAAGCTCAAAGTGCAGATAAAAAAGAGGCTAGTGTTGGTGATTTGATTGTATCTATCTTTAATGAAGAGCGCTCATTTGCCGTTGCTTTGATGAATTCATACGGTATAAACAGATTGACTATTTTAGAGATAATTACTGAAAATAGCCCTAAAGAGAGAGAAAAACCTAAAAGTAAAGAGAGTGAATATCTTGATCAATTTACTGTAAATCTAGTAGAGCTTGCAAAAGAGGGCAAGATAGATCCAGTTATAGGCAGGGAGAATGAGATCGAAAGGGTGATGCAGATTCTTTGCCGACGAAAAAAAAATAACCCTGTACTTGTTGGTGAACCAGGTGTTGGAAAGACAGCAATTGCTGAAGGTTTAGCTTTAGAGATCTCAAAAGGTAATGTGCCTGATATGCTTAAAGATATGGAGGTCTTTTCATTAGATATTGGATCTCTTGTTGCAGGTACTAAGTATCGTGGTGATTTTGAAAAGAGATTAAAAGGTGTTTTGCATGAGTTGAGTCAGCATGAGAATGTTATTCTTTTTATAGATGAGATTCATAATATTGTTGGAGCGGGTGCTACCAATGGTGGGAGTATGGATGCATCAAATCTGTTAAAACCTGCACTTGCAAATGGAAGTTTAAAGTGTATTGGTGCAACAACTTTTGATGAGTATAGAAACTATTTTGAAAAAGATAGAGCCTTAAGCCGACGTTTTGCAAAGGTTGATGTAAATGAACCAAGTTTTGATGATACGTTGAAGATACTTAAAGGCTTAAAACATAAGTATGAGACACATCATAGTGTGAGGTTTAGTGAAAAGGCTTTAAAGACAGCGATTGATCTCTCTGTTAAATATATGCATGAGCGCTTTTTACCGGATAAAGCGATTGATATTATTGATGAGGTTGGAGCATCTTTTCGTCTTAAAGCACGAAAGAGACGCAATGTAAGTGAAAAAGATATAGAAGATGCTGTAAGCAGAATGTTAAATCTCCCTCCAACACGTGTTACAAGTGATGACTTGGCGACACTTCAAAATCTTGAGACTATTTTAAAAAGCAAGGGTATTGGTCAAGATGTGGCGGGTGAAGAGGAGGCTGCTGCCATAAAACGAAATAGAGCAGGGGTAGGCGCGCCAAATAAACCGGTAGGATCATTTCTGTTTGCAGGACCTACAGGTGTAGGAAAAACAGCACTTGCCATAGAGTTGGCTGAAGCTCTTGGTGTCCATTTTGAGCGTTTTGATATGAGTGAATATATGGAGAAGCATGCAGTCAGTCGTCTGATTGGTGCACCTCCGGGGTATGTGGGTTATGAGCAGGGTGGACAGCTTACTGAAGCGATTCGTAAACACCCTCATACTGTACTACTGCTTGATGAGATCGAAAAGGCACATCCTGACTTAATTCAAGTTCTTTTACAAGTTATGGATAATGCAATGCTTACAGACAATACAGGAAACCGTGCCGACTTTAAAAATGTCATTATCATAATGACATCAAATGTTGGTGCTACTGAAGCAAATGTAATGGGATTTGGAGCTAAAAATGAGTCAAAACATGACTCTGCGATCAAGTCTGCTTTCTCTCCAGAGTTTAGAAACCGTCTTGATGCTGTAGTACGATTTGATCATCTAAAGCTTACGCATGTTAAAAAGATTGTCGATAAGTTTATAGATGAATTGAATGCACAGATGGCTGATAAGAAGATTGTTATTAAGCTTACTGAATCAGCCAAAGAGCATCTGGCTAAAGATGGTTATGATGAAGCAATGGGAGCAAGACCTCTTAGCAGAGTAATAGCAGAGCAGATTAAAGCGCCTTTAACAGAAGAGATTTTATTTGGCTCGCTAAAAAATGGTGGAGAAGTCAAG
>CAZGCF010000248.1:0-2598 GCA_964524095.1 uncultured Campylobacterales bacterium
CCAGCATCATTTAGTGTATGTAAAATCTTTAATCCTGTGATGTCTTGGGCGTAACAAGCACGTTTTCCACTTGTACCGCCAAGCTTTCTTTGTGCCACCTTGCCATCTTGTAATCGGCTAAAAGGTGTTCCTAAAGAGTCTAGCCAAAAGATAGCAGAGGGAGCTTTTTCGCATAATCTTCTTATCATTACTTCATCACCCAGTGAATGAGCCGATTTAAGCGTATCTTTAATGTGAGCCTCTATGCTATCTTCACCTACATTGCCAAGTGCGGCATTTATTCCGCCTTGTGCCATAGAGGTTTGAGAACGGGTAGGGTAAGTTTTACCCAACACAGCTACCTTTGCACCATTTTCTACTGCTGAAAGAGCTGAAGCTAGTCCAGCACTTCCACCACCAATAATCAATACATCTATCATAAAGCTATCTCTCATAATTTATTTTTGTCAATTATAGCAATCTTTTTGCTATACTATATAAAAAAATAGGTAAAGTGAGATGATAAAGTTTTTCTACTCTCTTATTTTAATTGGAATTCTTACAGGTTGTACAACTGATAACAGCGGTACAGGTGGTTTTGATGTAAAAGAGTCAACTACAGAGAAACGTACAAAATATAGAACTTTTATTAGCGATGAGGAGTTAAAGACTCAAAAAGAGTTGGCACAAATTGAGGCTAAAAAGAGTATAGAGCTTGAAAAGATCAGTAGTGAAGCACGACTAAAAGAGTTGGAGCTTGAAAGAGAGAAAGAGTTAGCACTTCTTCATGAAAAAGAGAAGTTGCTTAAAATTGAGCATGAACAGGCAATGCAAAGATATATGTTAATAGGTGCAATTCTGCTTATATTGTTAATAGGTTCAGCACTTTTGTGGTACTTTGACAAACGGCGTAAAGATAAGCTTCGTGCATATGAAGATAATTTGAAAAAGTATTTTCACCAAAAAGAGAATGAGGCTCGTGTAAAAATTGCAGAGAAGATTCTTGATACTGTATCTTCACAAGATCTAAATATGGAGCAGAAAGCAAAACTGATCGAAGCTCTTCATGCTCCTTTGTCCTCCTCCTCTTCTAAAGAGAGTGAAGATAGAGAGGAGTTGATAGAAGATAAAAGCGACGATGATACAATTATTATAGAACCACAGGAAAATGAGAATGGCTCAAAAGATAGATAGAAACTATACAGAAGGCTCTATTTTAACAAAGGCTCTCTCTGACTTTTTTACAACAAAGTTTTTAACATTAACAATAGCTCCATTTGTAATAACGATACTTATATCACTCTCTTTTCTATACTACCTTTCAGGTGAATTTTTTGATATGTTAAATGTTGCTCTACAAGTGGCAGAAGATCCAAATGCTGTGCAGGCTCAAAATGAGATGGCTCAATTTGCAAAAGAGTATCCTATTTTGGCTATGATAGCTGGAAGTTTTATTTTTAAAGCAATAGCAGGAGCTCTTTTTTATGTAATAGGTGGATGGTTTGCAATTCTACTCTCTGTTGTTTTAGCTGTAGTTATTATAGGCTTTTTTACTCCTTATATTGTTGCTGAGGTACAGAGACGACACTATCCTACAATTGAACGTAGAGCTACTGTACCAATGGTTGACTACATTATATTTATGGTTAAAAAGTTTGCACTATTTGTACTCTTTTTCTTTCTATCTTTACCATTCTATTTTATACCTCTAGTTAATATTATCGCAATTAATGCTCCATTCTATTTTCTATTTCATTCACTTTTAACGCGTGATGTAGCTGGTGAGATTTTTAATAAAGATGAGATGCAAATAGTTTTTAATAGAGCAAAATGGCGTATAGTTGTAACTACTTTTATACTCTATCTGCTTTCACTGATTCCTGGTGTTGGGGTATTTGGACAGGTCTTTTTTGTAATTGTACTTGCACACCAATTTTTTCAAGAGTCAATATATATAAGAGAAAATCTATGAGAGTATAAATTGTTTTTTTGTAATAGTTGTGATAATATAATGCATAAAATGATATAGAAAGGTTACTAATGTCATATGAAATTAAATATGCTGGTCCAAAGCCAACTGTATCACAGCATGGAGTAATGTTTGACTATTCAAAAGATGATCGTTTTCAATTTATTGAAATTTTGGTTCACTTAATAGAGGCGTTTAACAGACATACTCACGATGGGGAAACACTTCACTTCTCTATAAAAAATAATGAATTATCATCGCAAGAGATGATTAATATATTGAAAAGATATGTACCAGATTTGGATGAACGTATTGAAAATGAGATTAAAGAGTTTTTAAAAGTGGAGGAAGAGGAGAAAAAACATGTTAGAGAAATTAAAGATTTAACATCCGAAGAGAAAGAGGTATGGCTAAAAAATATCGATTTAGTACACGATATAAATATTCAACGGACAATAAACAAGGCAATATATCATGCCGCTGTTGAGGTGTTAGGAAGAGAGCTTTTAAAAGATCATATAAAGAAGTTGGTTATACCAATGCAAGGAAGGTATCACCATATTGCTAAATCACTATCATATATGTTGGATCATTTAAAAACACCTGTAAAATCATGCTATAAAATAATTGAGACTAATGAAGGTTTGGCA
>CAZGCF010000249.1:0-2587 GCA_964524095.1 uncultured Campylobacterales bacterium
AATACATCAAATATATAGCCAAATGCAATTAGGACAAGGTACAACAGGAATGCAAACACAGACTCAGGTACTTGTTAAACTCTTAAAAGAGAGAAAGATTGAGAAAAATGATGCTTTAAGATTCTCTACAAGACCAGATGAATTGATGAAAGCAGTACAAAATATTATGTAAAAATATATTCATAAAAGCGATAAGATAAAATTAACAGTGAAAATATGCTATGATTGCACCGAATATATAGATAGAAGAGGGTAAAAGATGTCCGATTGGAATAAAAATAGCTGGAGAAATTTTCCTATTAAACAGCAACCTTCCTATAAAAATCCGGAAGAAGTTGAACAAATAATAAAAGAGCTTGAAAGCTTTCCACCACTAATATTTGCAGAAGAGGCAAGAAGTTTACAAAACAAATTAGCAAAAGCTGTAACAGGTGATGCTTTCTTACTTCAAGGTGGAGATTGTGCAGAGAGTTTTAATGCATTTAATGCCAATACAATAAAAAATCTCTTTAAAGTCATGATGCAAATGGCTGTAATTATGACCTTTTCAAGTGGTAAACCTATAGTAAAGGTTGGTCGTATTGCAGGACAGTTTGCAAAACCAAGAAGTTCTGATACTGAAGCTAAAGATGGAGTAGAGTTACCAAGTTATCGTGGAGATATAGTAAATGACTCTGATTTTGATCCAATTGCTCGTGAACCAAAACCAGAAAAACTTATAAAAGCATACTATCAATCAGCTTCTACACTAAATCTCTTAAGAGCATTTGCACGTGGTGGTATGGCTGATCTGACAAAAGTTCATAACTGGAATTTAGATTTTGTAAAAGATAAAGCTTTAGGCAAACGTTATGAAGAGATAGCAGAACAGATTGAACAAGCATTAAAATTTATCTCTGCTTGCGGAATTACACCTGAAAACACTCCTCAACTGCGTGAAACAGTTCTATACACTTCACATGAAGCTCTTCTTTTAAATTATGAAGAGGCATTAACACGTATAGACTCTCTTACTGGAGACTGGTATGACTGCTCTGCACATATGTTATGGATCGGCGATAGAACAAGAGATTTAGATGGCGCACATATAGAGTTTTTCAGAGGTATCAAAAATCCTATAGGTGTAAAAGTTGGACCTTCTATGAAACCAGATGAGCTAATTGCACTAATTGAAAAGCTCAATCCAGATAATATTCCTGGTAGATTAACTCTTATTGTTAGAATGGGAGCAGACAAGATAGATGAACTCTTTCCTCCTCTACTAAAAAAAGTTACAGAAGAGGGCAAAGCAGTTGTATGGAGCATTGATCCTATGCATGGCAATACATTTAAAACAGATACTGGATTTAAAACAAGAGAGTTCAATAATATCTTAGCTGAAGTTAAACAATTTTTCCAAATCCATCACGCTTTTGGAACTGTTGCAGGTGGAATACATTTAGAGATGACTGGTGAAGATGTTACAGAGTGTACAGGAAGTCAAAGTTGCAATATTACAGTTGACGCCCTTGGAAACCGATACCATACTCAATGCGATCCTAGATTAAACGCTAATCAAGCACTTGAGATGGCATTTATGGTTTCTGAATTTTTTAAAGAGATAAGAAAATAGTTAAAGCATAATAGATGACCCAATAGAAGGTTGGTAGCTCTAATTCAACCTCCTCAATGGGTCAAAATAATATATCTCTCCGTTCTATTCAATGCTTCATATTTTAATCAATGGTATAATAAGAGAAATTACTTAATAAAGGGGATTACTATGATTGATGAACTAGATAAGATAGAAGAGATCTACTGTACAAATCGTACAAAAATCAGATGTTTTTTAATTAATCTATTAAAAAAGCATGAAAAAGATGACTTTTCTCTCGAAAGTCTTAAAAAGATGGTTAAAGAGACACCATTCCTAATGGTTGCGTATGTTGTAAATGATGATTGCATTCAAGAGTCTCCAAATATCTATAAGGATCATATAAACTATGAAAAGCAAGGGCTTAATAGAAGATCTTTCTTACGATATATAAGAGCAAAACGAGATAGATTCTTTATGAGCGATCCTTACTACAATGAGACATCTGGAAAAATATATGTTCTTCTATATGAAGAGTTTGAAGATAAAATGCTTTTTTCAAACTTCGATATTAAAGAGGTACTAAAAGAGCTTGATCTTTGGGATGAGTAGTCTTTGCTACTCCACTTTTCTTAAAATATAATCCATAATCTTTTCAGGTAAAAGCTTTTTCAACCAATAGAATAGATGGGTTGGAAAAGTTACTCTATATCTAATTTTTGGATTTTTACTATTTAAAGCGTGAAGTAAAGCTTTAGCAACAGCTTCAGCTCCAAGTGTAAATGGAGCATCATCACTACTTTGCAACTGTTTTAACTTCTTATCATAAATTTTTGATAATCGGCTATTTTTTCTATCGATATTTTCAAGAAACTTTTTCAATGCATTAGATCTAAATCTACTTCTAATTGGACCTGGCTCAATTATACTTACATAAACGCCTGTACCTTCAAGTTCAAGACTTAGAGTATCACTCAACCCATCAAGTGCAAATTTACTTGCATTATAAGCACC
>CAZGCF010000250.1:0-2579 GCA_964524095.1 uncultured Campylobacterales bacterium
TGTTAGCATAATTATTAGTACAGTCTCTATTGAGAAGTTTTCAAATGCATTAACTAAAACAAGTTTAGGCCAGTTGAACTCTGTAAAAGTTGCAAAGAAAGATCAGATACAGCACTATTTTGGAATGATTAAATCTTTACTGATATCTTTGGCAAATGAGTCTGGAACAGTTGAAGCGATGAATGATTTTACAAACTCATTTCACAAGTTACCAAAAGATTTAAAAATTAATTTGGATGAGGTAAAAAAAGATTTAATAAAACATTATGAGAAATTCTATTTAAATAGAATCAATTTCAGTGTACCAAATGTTAAACCTAAAAGAGATGTTAGAAAATATTTACCTAAATCGCTAGAGGGTTTAGTTGCTCAAAAACTCTATATATTAGATAATCCAAGTTTTATTGGTGAAAAAAATAAGTTAATGTATCAAAAAGATAGTTCATCTTACTCCTTTTATCATAAAAAGTATCATCCATCATTTAATGAGTTTTTAGAAAACTTTGGACTTTATGATATCTTTTTGGTAGATAATGATGGTTATGTAGTTTATACCGATTTTAAAGAGAAGGATTTTGCTACAAACCTTTTAAATGGGCCATATAAAGATAGTGGACTTGCAAGAGTATATAAAAAAGCTAAAAATTTAAAGAGTGGCGAGTTGGCATTTGATGATTTTGCACCATATGAACCAAGCCATAATCTTCCAGCAGCATTTATTGCCTCACCAATTTTTAAGAATAAAAATAGAATTGGAGTTTTGATATTTCAATTTCCAATAGATGAAATTAACAAAATTATGAACTTTGGTGGTAAATATAAGGAGGCTGGACTTGGAGAAACAGGAGAGGTATATTTAGTAGGTGATGATAAAAAGTTAAAAAATAACAGCCGTTTTGTAAATGAGATAGAGGATCCATTAGTTAAAAAGCTTAAAACAACCATTGGGGTTTTAAAAGTAGATACAGAGTCAGTAAATGCTGCACTAAATGGTGAGAGTGGAGCTTGGATAATTGATGACTATAGAGGTGTACCGGTTTTAAGTGCATATGCACCTTTGAATGTCTATGGTAAAAAGTGGGCAATTATTGCTGAAATAGATAAAGATGAAGCTTTAGAAGCAAAAGATAATACTATTGCAACAATTGCAATTGTTTCTGCGATAGTTGTCTTGATATTTGTTATAGTTTCTCTTTCTCTTGTGAAAAAACTTGTTATATCAAGACTAAATAAGTTTCAAGAGGCGGCTGAAACTGTTATTAGAGAGAGTAATTTGGCTAAACGAATTGAGGTACCAAAGGGTGATGAATTTTATGCTGTTGCTAAAGAGATCAATAAGTTTATTGAAAAAGTAAAAGTTACAGTAGATGAAGCAAAAAATACTAGTCACGAGAATACTTCAATTGCAGAAGAGTTGAGTAGAACTTCGCTTGAGATAGGGAAAAAAGCAGAGGATGAAGCACTCATAGTTGCAGGTGTAACTCAAAAGGGCAGAAATTTAGGTAAGATACTTGAAGACTCTATTGAGAGAGCAAAAGTTACAAAAGAGCAGATAGATGCAGGTGAAGCTGAGTTAAAAAATGCTAGCAAAAAGATTAATATGTTAGCAAATAAAGTTGTAGAGCGATCTGAAGCAGAAAATGAACTTTCAAATAGATTACAACTTTTGAGTGAAGATGCACAAAATGTTAAAGGTGTATTGGATGTAATTTCAGAGATAGCAGAGCAAACTAATCTTTTGGCTCTAAATGCAGCAATTGAGGCGGCAAGGGCTGGTGAACATGGACGTGGCTTTGCAGTAGTAGCAGATGAAGTAAGAAAACTTGCAGAGCGTACACAGAAATCACTTAGTGAGATTAATGCAACGATCAATGTGATTGTTCAATCAATTGCAGATACATCAGAATCAATTGCCAAAAATGCAAAAGAGATTTCGATGTTATCAAGCAGTGCGATAGAAGCACAAGATGAGATTACTAGCAGTGTTGCTAAGATGGAGAACTCTATTAATAATGTAGATGAGATGGTGGAAGGGTATATAGAGAATACAAAATCTATAGAAGAGATGATAAAAGATATAGAGGGTATCAATGATATATCATCTGCAAATGCCAGAACTGTTGAAGAGATTGCTTCTGCTTCAGAATATCTAGCATCAATGACTGCAAAACTAAATCATCTACTAGAACAGTACAAAACATGAGAGATAAAGTCCTTTTAATCGGTCTCTCAACAGGGGGACCAGCTCATATAAATCGTTTACTTTCGCGAATAAAGAGACTAAATTCACATATTATAATTGCACAACATATGAAAGCAGAGGTAATTGACTTCTTTTTAAATGATTTAAAAGGCAGTTTTGATTTAGAATTTTCATCTACTCCTGTAATATTATCTATGGCAAGAAAGAGGGTTGTGATTTGTGGGGAGAGTGCTATAGTATCAAATGTATCTTCTTCTCAGATAGATATAGAAAATAGTAGCAATAGAGGTAGATATACACCAGATATAGATCAACTATTTTTATCGGCAGTGAAGTTATGTAAAAATTTTGATGTATATGCCTCTTTAATGACAGG
>CAZGCF010000251.1:0-2571 GCA_964524095.1 uncultured Campylobacterales bacterium
ACTCTCTGGATCTAATGTAACAAAGATATTTTCATATCTCTTAGAGTTTAGGCTATAGTCAACTGCATCTAACTTAAGGGGTTTTATTAAAAGATCGGGATGCTTTTGAATTGGTAAATCATCTATTTCACTATTTATAGGACGTAGATCATACTCATATCCTTTTGTCTTTGTTAGATCAAAAAGTGTTTGATGAAGATTACAGCAACCATCTGTCAAGTGTAGAATCTGTTGATTTGGATAGTGAGAAGAGATTATTTGCATAAGTAGGTTACATTGATCTCTTTTTAATATTTTCATTATAACTCCTCATAGTCTGCTAATTTTTCTATTAATGCATCATGGTTTCTACCATTTGTGGCAACTATTATTGGATCACCCAAGCAGTAATCATCACCTTTGTGATTGCTTATTTTACCACCAGCTTCTTCTACTATTAAAACTCCAGCTGCTACATCCCATGGCTTTAGATTACACTCATAAAAGCCGTCAAAAATACCGTTGGCAACATAGCATAGATCTATTGAAGCAGCACCTAAACGACGAATATCTTGAGTAAATGGAAGAAGATTCTCCATCGTTTTAAGAACCCATCTATAATCTCGTCCTTTTTCTACTTTTGTATATGGAAAACCTGTTGCTAAAAGAGAGCGTTGAAGTGATTCAGTTGATGTCACTGAAATCTTTTTTCCGTTACAAAAAGCTCCTTCGTTTCGTTTTGCATAAAAGAGTTCATTGAGAATAGGGTTATATACAATTGCAATTTCAGCTTTTCCTTCAATCCAAACACCAACCGATATAGCACAAATAGGAATTTTATGAACAAAGTTTGTAGTTCCATCTATTGGATCGATATATATAGCCTTTTTCGCACGCATAAACTCATCTGAACTCTCTTCACCAATAATAGTATATTCTGGTAGTAACATAGAGATCTTCTCTTTTAAAAAGTTTTCTACTGCTACATCATACTGCGTTACAAGATCAACGCTTCCTTTATAACTTACCTCTTTTGTAGCATTAAAACCCTCTTCAAACAATTTTCCAGCTGATTGTACAATTTTAATTAGATTTTCCAACTCTTTTTTCTCCTTATTTTGGTAAACTTCCATATTCAAATCTCTTTCAAAAGTTTACGTATGATACCAAATACAGATCTATTTCACAAAGCCCTTAGGTTAGCATCTTGGGCTCATCATGGTCAGATTACCAAATTTGGTGATCCTTACATCACTCATCCAACTGCTGCAGCGTATGAAGTAACAGCTGCTATTATGGCAGGGGAGAAGGCTAATTTGGATCTTGCTGTAGTAACTGCTCTACTGCATGATGTAGTTGAGAAGAGTGATATTACAATCAAAGATATTAAAAAGGATTTTGGCAAAGCGGTTGCTGAAGGGGTTTCGGCTATGACTAAAAATATAGAGCTTCCAAAGAGTGAGCAGTTAAGAGACTCTTTGATTAGAATTTTAGATCAACCTAAAGAGATTGCAATGGCAAAGTTGGCAGACAGAATAAGCAGTATGTTGCCACCGCCACCAGAGTGGGAAGCTAGTAAAATTGAGACTATTCTAGAAAATGCTAAAATGATAGAACAAATGCTTGGTGAATCTAGTAGATATCTATCTAAGAGGTTGCAAAATAGGATCAAGTGTTATGAAGATGCTTTAGAGATTAAAGTATTACATTAAAGATTTTTATGTTCGTTACCATTATTGCCAGACTTGGCAATAGTGCCTTTGAACGAACAGTTTTTGAACATAGCCCCTATCTCTCTTGAGTTGGAAGTATCTTTAACTCTTTTTGCATTTTATCCATCTTCTTTTTGATTGTTTCAGGATGGGTGATCATCATATAACCTTTATAGGCTGTAAATATTCCAAAAAGCATAACTATTACAGATGTGATCTTTAAAATCAATTGTCTATATGATGTTGCTTTAATGATTGATGAGAAGATTCCAACTCCTATCATTGCAGGGATTGTTGCAACTCCAAAGACTCCCATAATAATAGCACCTTTAATAGCTGATCCAGCTACAATTGCGGCAGTAGCAAAGAAATATACTAAGCCACAAGGTATTAGACCATTAAGTACACCCATAAAGTAAAAACTTATAAGACTCTTAGAGTGTAAAACAGCCTTAAACATTTTGCCAAAGAGTGAACTTTGTGCAATAGATGACTCAATAGAGTTTAAAAACTTTATCTTACCAATAAGTGATAGACCTATTAGAAGCATCAATATACCTACACTTATAAATAGCACTCCCTTTGTTGTCATATTGAAACTGATTTTCTGCCCTAAAAAGCCAAAGAGTGCACCAATAAACATATAGCTTGTAACACGCCCCATAGAGTAGAGTAGGTGAGATATCATCTGTCTTGTTTTAGACCACTTATTATCTACTTTAGCAGTGGTATAGGCTAATACAAACCCTCCACACATTCCTATGCAGTGACTAAATGCACCTAAAAGAGCAACTGTGAAGATTGTACTTATTTCCAAATTTATCATCTCTTTCTCTCCAATCTATTCAACTACAAGTTCAGGACTATTTTTATACAATCC
>CAZGCF010000252.1:0-1699 GCA_964524095.1 uncultured Campylobacterales bacterium
AAGTATTTGCCATCATAACTTCCCATAGATTATAAGCCCATGGATATTTACAACGATTGAGATTGATTATACCTGCGGTACAACCATTGATTATAGAGGTAGTTGAACGTGTTGTATCACATTCTGTACTATAGAGCTTTTTTTTCATTTTTTTTGTTACCTCTTTGATAAAAAAGTTTTTTAATTAGGATTGATTTTAACCTATAATTGTTTAATGATAGGTGAAGGAGTATTAAGTTACTAAATTTGAAAGAGGGGTGTTGATACCCCTTTTTCTCTGCTTTTATTGACAGCCTAGACACTCCATACTTCTGTCTGCTACATCTTCTAGCATCTCAGGAGATTGACTTCTTAGATAGTAAGTAGATTTAATACCAAGTCTCCAAGCTTCAGTATATATTTCGTGTAAATATCGTCCACTAGCTTTGTCTAGTGACATAAAGATATTTAAGCTTTGACCTTGATCAATCCATTTTTGGCGTACAGCTGCAGCTCGTACAAGAATCTTTTGGTCAAGTTCATAAGCTGGTGTGTAGTACTCCCAAGTATCAGGACTTAAGTTTGGTACAACAACAGGAATAAGCCCACTTAGGTTCTCTTCAAACCATTTTCTTTTGTAAACTGGTTCAATTGTCTGGGTAGTACCTACTAAAATAGAGATAGAACTTGTTGGTGCAATAGCCATCAAGTAACCATTTCTCATACCATCTTCTTTGACCTTTTTGCGTAAAGCTTCCCAATCATATATATAGCCAAAAAGACCACCTCTATCTGTCAACTTTTTAGCTTGTTCATTTGCATTGTCAATAGGAAGAATTCCCTTGCTCCATTTAGAGCCTTCATAATCTGGGTATTTCCCTTTTTCTATAGCCAAGTTAGATGAAGCTTTTATTGCATTGTAGCTGATCATCTCCATCACTTCATCAATGAGATTTAGGTGTTCACTACTGCCCCATTTAACCTGTTTCTCTGCTACCATTTGTGCTTCACCCATTACACCCAAACCAATGGCTCTTGATCGCTCATTGGTCTGTTTAACCTTTTCAAGAGGGTAGAAGTTTAAGTCAATTACATTATCTAACATTCTAATGGCAATAGGAATAACTCTCTCAATATCCTCTTTAGTATTAATTTTAGAGAGATTTACACTTGCTAAGTTACATACAGCAGTTTTACCAGCAGTTCCAACTTTTTCTACAATATAGACATCTTTTCCATCTATAGAGTCAAGAGCTGTAATCTTTTTTGCTTTTTTAGTAATGCCATTATCAACAGTTACTTCATCTTCTTCATCATAATATACAACAGTTCCATCTGTAAACTTTACTTGTACTTTGTAGCAGTTTGGATCTGTGTTTTGGAAAATCTCTGTACAAAGGTTAGAGCTTCTGATAATTCCGCAATGATCGTTAGGATTGACTCTATTTGCCGTATCTTTGAAACAAAGGAAAGGATTTCCTGTCTCAAAGTAACTCATCAATATCTTTTTCCAAAGCTCTTTTGCCTTGACATGCTCTTTTAATATATTTTGATCTTTTTCATATTCGATATATCTTTTTTCAAACTCTTCACCATAAAGATCTGTCAAATCGCTTGTCTCATAAGGATCAAATAGTGTCCAAACTCCATCTTCCAAAACCCTTTTCATAAAGAGATCGTTGATCCAAATTGCAGGGAAAAGATCATGTGCACGGCGACG
>CAZGCF010000252.1:1709-2566 GCA_964524095.1 uncultured Campylobacterales bacterium
CCCAAATATGAATATGCCAAGGCTCTATATATACAGCAATTGCACCTTTTCGTGTTCCAAGTTGATCAACAGCAATGGCAATATCATTTGTAATTTTCAAGAAAGGTACAATACCTCCAGCTGCATTTTTATGACCATCAATGTAGCTTCCCATTCCGCGGACTTTACTCCAGTCCCAGCCAATACCACCACCATACTTACTTAACAGTGCCATCTCTTTGTAGGCATCAAATATTCCTTCAATTTTATCGGGAGTGCTTCCAATATAACATGAAGAGAGTTGATGTCTTGGTGTTCTGGCATTTGAGAGTGTTGGTGTTGCAACCATTACCTCAAATTTACTAATTACATCATAGAACTTTTTTGCCCACTCTTGACAGTTTAGTTCATTTTGAGCAAGAAACATTGCTACACCCATAAAGAGGTGTTGCGGTAGTTCAATTGGGTTATTGTCTCTATCTTTAAGTAGATATCTATCATAAAGAGTACGGATTCCAAGATATGTAAACTGTAAATCTCTCTCAGGCTTAATGTAGTCATTTAAATCATCAAGATCATATTTTTCTTTAAGACCTTTTACAATTCTCCCTTCGGCTTCACCTTTTTCAAAATACTCTTTTAAGTGTGTATATCCTGTAAAGCCATTGACTTTATGATAAAGATCGTAAAGAAAAAGACGTGCGGCTACAAAAGTCCAGTTAGGTCTGTCAACATCAATTTTATCAACTGCAGTCTTGATCAGTGTCTCTTGTATCTCTTCAGTTGTTATGCGATCTCTAAATTGAATTTTTGCATCTACCTCAAGTTCACTTTGGCTAACTCCATCCAATCCTTTGACAGCCGCAGATGTATATTTT
>CAZGCF010000253.1:0-2563 GCA_964524095.1 uncultured Campylobacterales bacterium
CACACTAATTGTGGTGGTGCAAAGTAGGCTAAGCCGTAAAATGTTATGATAATTAAACTGGTATTTTGTTGGAAGGCTATATTTTGAAACAGAAGATTTTGCTTTTGGAAGATGATCGGGCTTTAGGTGAGACAATAGAAGAGCTTTTAAGGGAAGATGGGTATGAAGTTGATTGGGTAGTTGATGGAGCTGAGGCTGTCGATAAAACTTTCAAGCAAATGTATGATCTATATATTTTTGATATTAATGTTCCAGAAATTGATGGGTTTGATCTGTTGGAGAGTTTGAGAAATGCTCAAGATGAGACTCCTACCATCTTTATAAGTGCTTTGGTAGATCTAAAGACTATTGCCAAAGGGTTTGAGCTTGGGGCTGATGACTACATTAAAAAGCCATTCTTTCCTGAAGAGTTGTTGATCCGTATAAATGCCAAACTCTCTAAGGCTTCATCGGTTATTAAGTGTGGAGATATTGAGTTTGATCCAGCAAATGGAGTTTTAAAGAGGGGTGGTGAGATTGTACCATTGGGTGAGGTTCAGCTCTCACTTTTGAGCCACTTTTTAAAAAATATAGGGCAGGTTATAGATAAGAGTGTATTGATGGATTGTTTAGAGCATCCAAGCTCTACAGCGTTGCGTGTGGCTATAAATAAGCTTAAAGAGAAGACTGGATTGGATTTTAAGAATATTCGTGGAGTAGGATATACCCTTGAGAAGTGTTGAGAAGGAGTCATTTTTAAAGAGTTTTTTACTCTTTTTAAGCTCATTAACACTTTTGATGGCGACCCTTTTTTACAACTTTTATATAAAAGAGCAGATAAATTTAGAGCAGAGAATCTTTTCACAGATGCGTCTTTGCAGTTTTGATCTTAAGTGCAAAGATTTAGAGATCGATTTTGCTGATGCTAAAAAGAGTGAGCTCTATGTTTTAAAAAAGGATGAGAAAGAGCTTTATGCCTACTTTCCAATACCAGGTAGCAATCTATATGTTTTAAAGATAAGTTACCTAAAAGAGAGGTATAGTAAAGATTTAGCAAAGATTAGAAGAGAGCTGTTTTTAGAGTTTTTTGCTATTTTCATTGTGCTAATTTTGCTTTCGGTGCTATTCTCTTTTTATGCTCTTCACCCTTTAAGAGATGCATTAAAGCTAACAGAGGAGTTTATAAGAGATATTTTGCACGACTTCAATACACCTTTGTCGATAGTTAGACTAAATGTTAGAATGCTTAAAAGAGACTCCTCAAATAGTAAGAAGATAGAGAGAATAGAGCAGGCAGTTGATACACTTTTACGCCTTCAAAATAACCTTAGAAGCTACATTGGCGGGTATGAGTTGAAAAAAGAGATCTTTTTGTTGGATGAACTGCTTAAAGAGCGTGTTGAGTTGATCGAAAAGGCTTTTGGTCACTTAAAGTTTGATTTGCAGGTAGAGCCGTTAAAGATAGTTGCAAATAGAGATGGAATGATTCGTATAATAGACAATATTTTAAGTAATGCCGCTAAATATAATAAGAGAGATGGTAGTGTGACGGTAAAGCTTATCTCAGATCCAGCCAAACTTCTCATAGAAGATACAGGTATAGGAATTAAGTATCCAAATAGAGCATTTAAAAGGTTTTATAAAGAGAGTGATCGTGGTATTGGTATAGGGCTTCATATTGTAAAGAAGTTGTGTGAAGAGATGGAAATAGATATTGAGCTTAAAAGTAGAGTAGGTGAGGGAACCATAGTGACACTCTTTTTGGACAAAGTAACAGTTAGCTAACAATTTTATGTCATAAAACATTTGAAGGAATAAAAGAGGTGTATGTGAATGGTATATTTTTTGAAAAAGCTTTTAGCAACTCTTCTTTTTGTTAATATTACTATATTTGCACTAAATGTTAAATCTGAAGAGAGCTCTATTGATGCACAAATTGAGAGGATAAGAGGTGCTGATCCGATGGAGCGTAGAGAGTTGATGAATAGATTTAAAGAGCAGTTGGCAAGAATGAATCGTAAAGAGAGAGTTGAAGCATTGCGTAAACTTCTTGGTAAGATGGAGGTTGAGAATGAAG
This sequence comes from uncultured Campylobacterales bacterium, assembly GCA_964524095.1. Classification (GTDB taxonomy): domain Bacteria; phylum Campylobacterota; class Campylobacteria; order Campylobacterales; family Hydrogenimonadaceae; genus Hydrogenimonas. The sequence continues at coordinate 2,057 of CAZGCF010000253.1, forward strand.
ATAAAAGGGCTAATCAGTTGGCTAACAGTATGAACAATAGAGATATTAAGAGATCAACAGATAGCATAAATCACCATATGCCAAGACAGCCTATGGGTAGTGGTAAGATGAGATCGGGACACCATTAGAGAGGAGTTTTATGTTAAGAGCTATTTTTTTGATTCTTTTGGGTAGTAGTTTACTTTTTGGTTTTAGCGATTCAGATCTTGATGGGGTAGATGACTCTTTAGATAGGTGTCCAAATACACCTATAAGTGATATAGTCGATAAAAATGGTTGCTCTGTAAAATCGGTTATTATTGATCAAGGGGTTGATCTTATCTTTGGATTATCGTTTAGTCAATTAAACTATCGTGCTAATAGGAGAGAGAGTACTGAGACTAAAATAGTTCAAATAGACTACTATAGAGAGGATTTTACATTAGAGTTTCAAACATCATACTATAGTAGTGGAAACTCCAGAAGAGATTGCTACTTTAGATAAAGAGATAGACTCTTTATTAAATA
>CAZGCF010000254.1:0-1003 GCA_964524095.1 uncultured Campylobacterales bacterium
CAAGAAATGTACAAGAGTCTCTTTTTTAATTTATAGAGGTACCTCTTTTAGTGGTACATGCTCTGTAAAGAGTGCGACATACAACTTTTTACATCCAAGCATCATTATCGCCTCTTTTTTAAAGAAGTCCCTTAGTGCATCGGTATGACCTTTGTATTTTATACCCGCTTTCATCCAAGACTCTTTATTGATTGGAAGAGTTACAACTGCATCACACTCTTCTGTTTTAACAGCATCAACAGCCTTTTTAAATGATGCAAAACTGTAAGCTCCTGCTTCAGCAGTAGTTACACCCGGTTGAATAGTACAAGTAGAAGCAGGGGAGACAAAGACTAAATTTTTAGGTAATTTAAGATCAAGCTTTTTGGTTGCTTGTTCAAACAGTTCTGCTCCTGCAAAATATAGTGGATGACAAAATTGAGATATTGTTTCATGTGCTTTAAGAGCAATTTCTAAACCTATACCATTTGGATCACCTATGCTTATTGCTATTCTCAATACTTGTCCTTTTTTAGAGTTCGGGGTTCAGAGTTCGGAGTTCGGAAGTTTCCTAACTCTCAACTCTACTTTTCATCTCTTTTACTGCAGTTTCAAGTCCTGTAAAAATACTTCTTGCGACTATGCTTTGACCAATATTAAGCTCTTCAATAGACTCTATCTCAACTATTGATTCAACATTTTGGTAGTTAAGGCCATGTCCAGCGGCAACTTTTAAGCCTATAGATTTAGCATAATCAGCTGAATCTTTAAGAAGTTTAATGCTCTCTTGAAGTTTTGTATGTAACTCACTGCGAGAGAGTTCTAACTCTTTAATGGAATGATGGGTATGAGATAGGTTAGAGTAGAGCATAGCATATATATTTGCATACGTTCCTGTGTGTAACTCTATCCATTTTACTTTCATATTTGATGCTTGTTTGATTATCTCTATATCTTGATCAATAAAGAGTGAAATTAGGAGTAAATATAGATCATATAGCAGTTCTGCGAGAAGCCAGGAAAA
>CAZGCF010000254.1:1013-1405 GCA_964524095.1 uncultured Campylobacterales bacterium
AGCTCGGTATGGTTTTAGGTTGCAAACTATATCTATAATATCTTCATCTATTGAACACTCAAGATTTACTGGCAGATGGCTTAGTTCAATTATACGTTTTGCATCTTCATCGTGTATATGTCTTCTATCTTCTCTTAGGTGAATAGTAATTTGATCTGCTCCTGCACGTTTGACAATACCAAGAGCTTCAACAGGATCAGGATCGTTTATTTTCCTGGCTTCTCGCAGAACTGCTATATGATCTATATTTACTCCAAGTTTCACTTTTAACTCCTTAAACAGTGTTTAATATGCTTCTTTTCTATGCTTAATTCTAGCTACAATAATCAGATCATCTTCAACATCAAATAATATTCTATAGTCTCCAACTCTTAGTCTGAATGCTGGTTGAT
>CAZGCF010000254.1:1415-2553 GCA_964524095.1 uncultured Campylobacterales bacterium
GCAACATTTGGGAAGTTTTGAAGGTGTTTTATAGCATTTAACAATTTTAAAGCAGTGCTATTTTCTAACTTTTTAAGATCTTTTTTTGCACTATTTTGAATCTTGATTAACATTAAATTCTTTCATTACCTCTTCTAATGAATAACACTCCTCGCCATTTTCTCTTTTTCTTCTACACTCTAAAATATTTTGATAATCTGGATCATCTTCATAAACAATTTCAATATTTTTAGGTAACAAAAGCTCAGATGGTAACTTTTTATCTTTTGTAATTTTAGATAAAAATAGATTTATTACATCTGAGTATGTTAAACCTAAATCATCAAATATCTTTTTTGCTTCATTGTAGAGTTTTTCATCTACTTTTACATTTGCATCAATTGTCATATTAAACCTTATTAACGGTTTTTCGCTGTAATTTTATCATAATTGTTATAAAACTCTCTTTTGAATGCCTGAAACTCACCTTTTAAAATCGCTTCACGAGCCTCTTTGACAAGAGTTAAATAGTAGTGTAGGTTGTGTAGTGATGCAAGTCTAAAGTAGGTAAGCTCTTTTGCACGATATAGATGGTTTAGGTAGGCTCTGCTGTACCGTTTACAGGTGTAGCAGTCACAAGCTGGATCAATTGGTGTATCATCAAGTTTGAAACGGGCCGATTTGATATTTATTTTTCCAAAAGTGGTAAATAGAGTTCCATTTCTTGCATTTCTTGTAGGCATAACACAGTCAAACATATCCACGCCTCGTTCAATATTCTCTACCAAGTCTTCTGGTGTTCCTACACCCATCAGGTAGCGTGGTTTATCTTTTGGCATAAAGGGTGTTGTAAACTCAACAGTATCATACATAGCCTGATTCTCTTCACCTACGCTAAGACCACCTATGGCAAAACCGTCAAAATCCATAGCACAGAGCGATTCAGCAGAGATTTTTCTAAACTCTTTATCTATACCACCTTGAATTATGGCAAAAATATTTTGGTCCGTACCAATCCCTGCCAATTGCTTTTGTCGATGATATTCAATTGACTCTTTCGCCCAGCGTGTAGTTCTGTCAACAGAAACTCTCAAACGATCTTTTGTTGCAGGAAGTGCTACAAGATCATCAAGAATCATCATAATATCGCTTCCAAGAT
>CAZGCF010000255.1:0-2549 GCA_964524095.1 uncultured Campylobacterales bacterium
AGACTTTTTACCGTTTAAGATTAAGGACCTATAGAGTGATTTACCAAAAAAAAGATGATGTTTTGATCATACTGGTTCTTAGCATAAAATCAAGAGAGGAAGCTTATAAAAAGTAAAATCTACTCAATATTCTGCTATAACAAAACCTTATTTGATGAAATATTTCTAAAACTCCAACCTATCAATAATCTCAATATACGGAATATAGGCATGCTTCAATACCTCTTTTAAAAAGGCTCTATCTTGTTTATTCACGATCATCTCTAACGGATCAATTCCTGCTCTGTTTTTTTCATAGAGATTGTTTCTGTTAAAATGCACCAAATAGGCAAAACTAAGGCTGGTTTTTGCAAGGTGGAGCATATTGTTTCCACTGTTATCTTTGGATGTTGGGCTAAACTTTTTTCTTTTTATGAGGTACTCTACAAAGTCCATATCGATTGGTTCATGAGTGCTGACATGGGTTAGAAGTAGGTTTTTGCCATCACTGCTCTTTTCATAGATGTTGGCTCCTAACTTTTCTAAAATTTTTAGAGCCTTTTTACTTCTTGCATAGTGTAGTGGTTTGAACCCTTTGCTATCTGTTTGGTTGATGTTTTTTCTGTTTAAAATGCGTTTCATAAGCTCTATATTGTCGCTTTTGACGACAAAGTGGGGGAGTGAGGGTTCATTTAAATATTTTGCAACCCTTTTAAAATCTTCTAAATCATCAACATATTTTGCTGTAAGGTAAACTCTCTTTTTAATCTTTTGAAAATACTCTTTGCCAAAATACTTTTTTATCTCTTTTGCATAGAGCCTTTCAAAATCTAAATCGTCTCGGTAGTAGCATAGAAGCAGACTTGCTGTATCGTAGATAACATCGTCATACTCTTTTATCTTTTTTAAATCTTCATCGATGACAAAATAAAAAATGAGTGGAAGAGCTTCGGGCAGTACGTAGTCATATCCGACACACTTTTTTACATCTCTTTCAAAGAGTCCAATATTTGCTTTTTTAAGTTCATCATACAAAATATCAGAGAGTGCAAAAAGTTTCACTGAAAGGAGTAAAGAAAAGATAATCTGTCTCATCCAAAGACTCCAATAAGTGGGATGAAGCCTAAAATAAGTACTATTAAAAGATAATTCAGCACTCTTAACATCAATACCTTTTGCTTGCCAACTATCTCATAAGAGAGTCGTTTTACAATCTCTTTTTTATCGATCTTTATCTCTTGTTTTTCATAGATGACCCTCTCTAAATCGGTTATATATTTTTGTAATTGCTCATCTTTGGCATACTTAATGAGTAGTTCATAAAGCTTCTCTAAACTATCAGCCTCTTCAAGCTCTTGGATTGGTTTAAGGGATAGTATCTTGATTTTAAGGTATTGGCTCAAGATAAAGAGTATAAAGAAGAGTGCAACATAGGAGATGATGATAACTTTCCCTATATCCACATCTTTTTGGGCTGGTAGAGTCTCTTCTGTCTTTGATGGGGTGGTCATATTTTTTGCAAAAAAGAGTTTTTTGGTTTTGATCGTTTTTATAGAGTTTGTAGCAGGGTCAAAGTAGCTTAGCTCAAAAGGTTCGATGGTTATATTATGGTCGGTTTTGATAAAGAAGATCTCATTAAAGAGAATATGACAAAGATTCCTTTTGGTATCGACAATATTGAGTGTTTCGTGTTTCTCTTTTACAACTGTGGCATTGGGTAAAATAAGCTCAAACTCATTAATGTTATCGCAACTGCCAACTCCAGTAACTTTGACTTCAATGCGATCTTCTGAAATCTTTTCAGAAGTTATCTCATAGTTTCCGACCAGATAGACACCTTTAGGCAAAGGTTTTATCTGTTTGGGGAAATAGTTTATGATAGGGTAGTAGTATGTATCATCTTTATAGGTTACTTTTACCAAGCTATTTGGAATCGAAACTTTGCCACCTCTGTATGGGCTGAGTATGTACCGTTTAAAAGAGATATTGTGGTCTAACTCTATATTTTGAGTAAAGTCATCCTCTTTGACCACATCAAAATCCCATAAAACAGGCTTTTGTATATAGTCAATCTCTATATCTTCATCCCACGCTACACAGGTTTGAGTAAATCTAAAGGGGAGATTTTGTAAATAGCCATATGAATGGTAGTAGCTATGGCAACTTATTTTACCATCCAATATTTTTGGAATCTCTACCTTGATATGGACGGGTTTTGTATAGTAGGTTTGGTTATCGACAACAACTTTTAGTTTTGGAATGGTAAAGCTATTGGTTGCTTCAAAGTCAAACCTTTTAAAAGCACTGCTCTCATTTTGATCGATATAGTCTCTATCTTCAACGAACTGTCCATCAAGCCATCTTAGAGTAGGAAAGATGACACTTTTAAGCTTGGCACCTTGAACAACGATCTTAAAGATTCCCTTATCACCGCAAAGATAGCTGGTCTTCTCTGGCTCAATCTTGACTAAAACAGCAAGTAGATGGAGATGTAAAAAGAGTAGCAAAAAGATGACTCTTACCACGGTTTACCCCTAAACCCCCCACCATCCCCCAAAGTGACAAGTAAA
>CAZGCF010000256.1:0-2533 GCA_964524095.1 uncultured Campylobacterales bacterium
GGTTAGAGAGTTAGTCTCTCCAACACGCTCAATAACCCACTGAGGTTTAAGAACTTTATCACTATCTTCATATCTTAATGGATGTATCTCATTGTATCGCTTTAAAATCTCTCTCCACGCTTGATATTTGTCTGGATCAACACACTCTTTAACTTTTGGAATCATCACTTCAAGTACATCTTTGAGATCACCAACAATTGGATAATCAACATCTACAAGCTTACCTATACTGCTTGGATCGATGTCAACATGGATAATCTTTGCATGTTTTGCAAACTCGCTAAGTTTTCCTGTAACTCTGTCATCAAAGCGTGGTCCAAGAGCTATCATCAAATCTGCTTCACTCATAGCCATATTTGCCTGATAGCTACCATGCATTCCAACCATTCCCAAAAGCATAGGATCATCATGAGACAAAACGCCTCTTGCCATTAAGGTTTCAACAGCCGGAATCTGTGTTGCAGAGACTAACTCTCTAACCAACTCTGCACTGTTTGAGTGTATAATACCCCCACCAAGGTAAAATATAGGTCTTTTGGCATTACAAATTGCCTCTGCCGCCTTTTTAATCTGTCTGGTATTACCTTTTGTTGTAGGTTTGTATGTTGGAATATCTACTTCTGTTGGATATTCAAATTTAGCTATTTCAGCAGTAACATCTTTTGGAATATCAACATGAACAGGACCAGGTCTTCCGCTGTTAGCAATATAGAACGCCTCTTTTAAAATACGAGGAAGCTCTTTTGCACTTCTAACAAGATAGTTATGTTTTGTACAAGCACGACTAATACCTGTTGCATCAATCTCTTGGAATGCATCAGTTCCAATTAGAGATATAGGAACCTGTCCACTTATTACTACAAGAGGAATTGAGTCCATATAGGCTGTAGCCAAACCTGTTACTGCATTGGTAAAACCTGGACCACTTGTTACAAATGCAACTCCAACTTTGCCGGTAGCTCTTGCATACCCTTCAGCCGCATGAACAGCCGCCTGTTCATGTCGTGTCAAAATGTGTTTAAAGTCATTTTGCTTATAGAGTTCATCATAAACATTCATTATTGCACCGCCAGGGTAGCCAAAAACTGTATCGACTCCCTCTAGCTTCATAGCTTCTATTACCATCTGTGCGCCGGTCATCTCCATGGCCGTATCTCCTAGATTCTAAAATTTTTCGATTATATCTTAAAAATGGTTAATGAAATATTTTATCAATGTCAAATTGCTTACACTCAGCAATTGCGACACCTTCACGTAACCCATCATCAACAACATATGCTTCGTTGAATCCTAATAGAGCATAAAGAGATTTAAAGATTAGTATGCCTGCTACTATTAGATCTTCACGTCCAACACCAACTAACTCCTGTCTAGATTTTTCATCTAATGACAAGAGGCGATTCATCTGCTTATCAAGATCCTCTATTTGCTAAGAGCGACCATTAATGCGTTCTGCACTATAGGTTTTATAGTTCATTCCAAGCTTCATAGCGGCTACTGTTGTTGGTGTACCTGCTGTTGAGATAAATATATCTGGCTTTTTAGCAGATCTATAATACTCATCTATAAAATCTTTAATAGTTTCCATCTGTGATGGAAGATTTTTAATTATATTATCTTTTGTTTTATATTTTTGAGCTATTGTAACTATTCCAATTGGAAAACTTTTTAGATTAACTTTGCCGTTACTATAAAATATTAACTCAGTAGAGCCACCGCCAATATCTACCAATATAAAATTTTTTGCCTTAAATTTTAGTTTCTCTAATCTATTAATTACTGCTAATAGAGTGTAACAAGCCTCTCTCTTGCCATCAATTATTTGAAACTCTATATTTGTATGCTTTTTTATTCTATTTATGACATTAAGGCCATTTTTTGCACGTCTAATAGCCTCTGTAGTTACAGCTTTTACACCATTTTCAAAATTTAAGATATTTCTCATTTCATCAATAGCAGTTATTATACGTTTAACTGCTTCATCTGAAATATATCCTGTTTTATGTAAGTTGTCAGCTGTTTTAACAATTTTTTCATACTCAGCCACTTTTAAAAAAGTGGCACACTCAACCTCAATGGCTCTTATTGTGTTAGATCCAAGATCGATACATACCATTATAAATTTATATTAATGATTCTGGTAGCGAATCTATCTTGATAGAGCTGTATGGTACAGGCTCTTTTTCAAAGCGCTCTTTCAATCCTATCTCTGTCATTAATGCGATGATTTCATCATCCTCTCCAAATATATCGACATAATTTAAAATTGCCTTTTTAGATTCAGGGTTTTTCTCTCTTATGAGTTGCTCAATTTGCACAATATATGCCTCTTTAAAGAATGAGACTATTCTTTGACTCTTTTGAGGATAAGAGTAGAATGAACTCAAAATCTTTTTCAGTGATGCAATATCTCCTTTAGATGCAAAAGCCTCTGCCTTCTCTACAACCTTTTGCCAAGCCTGTTCAAGTTTTTCAACAATTTTTGTTTCAGACAGATATGGGTGAAGCTCTACCATTTTATAAACAGCCGCAT
>CAZGCF010000257.1:0-2528 GCA_964524095.1 uncultured Campylobacterales bacterium
GTGATGATAGCCGTCAAATTGAGGAAGATACATAATTTGTTTTAGAGGTGGTATAACTTCAGAAAGTTTTCCACTTTTAAATAGTATATTAATTATTGATGAACTATATTTTGCAAAAAAAATCTGTTTTATTGCTCCAACTAACTGTTTTCCTTTTGTTTTTGGAACCACTGTTTTATCTATTAGATGACAAAATGAGGCATCAGCCTCTATTTGGTTATTGTTACACAATTTGAGCATCAGCTTTAGATAGTAAAGGAAAGTTTTTGGTTTTTGCTCTCTTCTTGCATAGAGAGTATCTTTACAAAGAAATATTTTTGGTTCAATTAGAGAGTTTCTTAAAGTAGCAAGATTATTTGGATCAAAAAGGTATGGTTTTGCTAAAACACCTATCCAGTAAGATGTTTTTTTTCTAATAGTATCTAATGCTTGAAATGTTCGAACCACCAACTCTCTTTGTGCTTTTGCCGGATCTGTTTTTTTAAAACCAAGCAGTTTTGAGACATTTGGAACCAGCTCTAATCGTAATGTATCATCCTTTTTCCCTGCACTTAAGTGCAGAGCCGCTCTGACTCTAAATATAAACTCAAGTGCAGATCGATACTCTGTATAGTCACACTCTTCAATAACAGATCCAACAAGCTCTTTAAGATTAAATATATTATGATGTACTGAGGCTATCCAGAATGAAAGGTTTGCATCTCTTATACCGCCAATAGACTCTTTTATATTTGGTTCCATTGAGATAGGGTATTTTTTATGTCTAATATAGGCTTCCTCAATTTTTGCAAGAACATACTCTTTTGTATTATCTCTTCTTATGATACCAAGTTGGCGTTGTGTCTCCATCCATATGAAGTTTGAGCCAATTATAAAGCGCGATTCAAGCAGAGCGGTTTTGATGGTAATGTCAGATCTTGCAACTTCAGGAAGTTCAGAAATTTCATGTACTCTGTGTCCAAGTTGAAATCCGGCATCCCAAGCGATATATAGAATTTTTTCAATTATCTCTTTTATGTTATAGCCTGGAATATCTTTGTAAACAATCATAAGATCAATATCGCTATAAACACAGAGTTGTTCTCGTCCATAGCTACCAAGAGCTACAAGAGCAATTGGTACAGAGTTTCTCATAGGTTGGAATGCTTGAAACATCTTTCGAAGCACTACCTTATAGATGATAGATAGAAATTGATCATCTTTTTTTGTATGGTGTACAAGAAATGCTTTTCCCTGTGTCTCTTTAAATATCTCTTCTAAGTTATCTAAGTAGTTTCTGATCTCTTGTTTTAAAAGTTTTGAAATTTTAAAGTCAGGAGCCTGTTTATCTAGAAGAGATTCAATTTCAATATTTAGATCCATATTAACATCTAACCCTATTTTCTTTTTAGATATAATACCGAAAATTAGATTTAGGTATTTGAAAATGGATGTAATAGAGAAAGTAAGAAGCGGTAAAAGAGTCGATTTTGAAGATGCATTAAAGCTTTATGAGTTAGATCTTTTTACACTTGGTGAACTGGCTGATGAAAAACGTAAAGCATTGCATGGTAAGAAAACATATTTCAATATTAACCGTCATATAAACCCTACCAATATCTGCAAAGATATTTGTAAATTTTGTGCATACAGTGCCAGTAGAAAAAATCCTAATCCATACACAATGTCTGTTGAAGAGATTGTTAACATAGCTAAACAATCTTGGGAAAATGGTGCTAAAGAGGTTCATATTGTTTCTGCTCACAATCCTGAAGCAGGGCTTGATTGGTACATTGGGATGTTTAAAGCCATTAAAGAGGAGTTGCCAAATATTCATATAAAGGCGTTGACTGCCGCTGAGGTCAACTTTTTAGCTGAGGAGTATGGATTATCAATTGATGAAATAGTTGATCGTATGGTTGAAAATGGTGTTGACTCTATGCCTGGAGGTGGAGCAGAAATTTTTGATGAGAAGGTTCGTAACTATATTTGTAAAGGTAAAGTAAGCTCCGAAGGGTGGTTAGATATTCACCGAAAATGGCACAAAAGAGGTAAAAAAAGTAATGCTACTATGCTTTTTGGACATGTAGAGAGTAGGGAGCATAGAATTGATCATATGTTGCGTCTAAGAGATCTACAAGATGAGACAGGGGGGTTTAACTGTTTTATTCCTCTTGTTTATCAAAAAGAGAATAACTTTTTAAAAGTAGAAGAGTTCCCAACAGGTCAAGAGATTCTAAAGACAATGGCAATAAGTAGGATTGTTCTTGACAATATTCCAAACCTTAAAGCATATTGGGTTACTTCAACAATCAATCTGGCTCTTATAGCTCAAGAGTATGGAGCTAATGATCTAGATGGTACTATTGAGCGTGAATCTATTCAAGCAGCAGCAGGTGCAAAAAGTGCATATGGAATGCCTTTAAATGACTTTGTTCATTTAATTAAAGATAGCGGTTTTATTCCTGTTGAGCGTGATAGTCTCTACAATGAACTTAAGGTTTGGAATATTGTCAAGAACAATCCTACTTATTGCCATTGTCTTTAGA
>CAZGCF010000258.1:0-2515 GCA_964524095.1 uncultured Campylobacterales bacterium
AAGATGCAACATTCGCAAATGGCGGGTATGTTCTGATCGACTTTGATAAAGCCGGATACGATATTCCATCTATCGCTACACAGATGGTAGGAACATATGTAGAGGGTCAAGGTGTGACCAACTGGGTATATCCAGCGATCAATATTCAAAAATAATCTAAAAATTTAGCAAAGATCTTTATATCTTTGCATACAAGGAAACATAATGCAAAAAAAGAGACTACTTATTACAATGTCAACCGTAGCAATTTTGACACTTAGTGGGTGTGGCGGAAGTAGCGATGATTCAACTACTACAGATATGCAAACAGCACCCATAGAGAGTTCAAGCACAGATATTCAAGTAATTGACGGTTATGTTGTAGGAGCAACTGTTATAGCTTTGAATGACTCAGCTTGTAGCTCTACCACTCAGGCAAATGGAGAGGCTACTCTTCAATGTAGTATTGAAGGGTTTAAAACAGTTGGAGGAAAAATTGATGTCAATCAAAATGGGATAGCTGATACTACAGAACCAACTGCACCAAATATGGTTGCACCTGCCGGATACAGCGTAGCAACACCTTTTACAACACTCATAGCAACAGGTAAAGTTACTGCTGAGCAGATTGCTTTAACTCTTGGAATTGGTACAGAAGAGATTATGTCAGATCCATACGCATCCAACAATATTGAGCTTGCCAAAGCTTACAACTTGGTAGCAACTGCTCTATTGGTCGATGGTGCAGATTTAATGGCTGACAAAATAAAAGAAGCCTCTTTAACACAAGATCAACAACCTTCTGCCATAGATATTGATCAACTTACCACTATGGTAAAAGATCTATTAGCTGTAAATGTAGATGAACAATATGTTTCTGCATATAGTCTATATGTCGATTCTATTGCTTCATTGACAGCAACTTCATCGACTCAACTTGATCAGACTATAGCAGAGTTGAGAGATAGTCTAGAGATAGAGAAGGCTTTAGATAACTCTAATACACCTGCTCAAGAGATTACTGGCACTCTACTACCTGCATTGTAAAAAATACTATTTTGGCTATTGGTTAACCGGTATTTTACCGGTTGCCAATAAACCATATATCAAAGGATCTTCTTGAAACCACATATATTAATCACCTTTTTGACACTGTTTGCCACACTACTACAAGCAAGACCATACTGTTACGATATTGAATCTTCTAAAATATCATCAAATCAAATAGAGCTACTACATACTATCGATAACCTTAATATACCAGATAGATATATTAAAAAGGTTCTAGAAAGAAATCTACTTTTTGCAAAGGTGCTACAAAAAAGATATGTACTTAACGAAAATGATAGAGAGTATCTAAAACTAAAACTTGCAGAGGCTATGGCTAAACTCTATATTAAAAAGAGAAGCAGAGAGTTTGAGCCTACTGAAGATGATATAAAATCTTTCTATATCGATCATAAAGATGAGTTTAAACCATCGTTAGAGGCTGAACTCTATATTATGGCAATACCCTCTCTACCTTTAGCTGATAGTATTAAAAGAGAGTTAACAGCAAATATAGATAAGTTTGAAGAGCTTGCAAAAAGGTACTCTATAGATGGTTCTGCTATAGCAGGAGGCTACATTGGCTACACTAAATTAGAGAAATTTCCATACGCATTGCGAAACTGGATTGAGACAACACAACAAAATGGAGTATCTGAACCAATTAAAGCTGGAGAGTACTGGTTTATCTTAAAACTTGATGGGAAAAGAGTCTCTTCAACAGAGTACAAAGATCTAAAACCGGCAATAAAAATGCTTCTTAAACAGCTTGTAAAGAGAGAAAAGATGGTTGAAGAGGAGAGAGCTTTAAAGAGGTCTATTTTATGAAAATCTTTATAATAATCTTTCTGTTTATTCAGAGCCTTTTTGCAGTGGAGTTTGATTTTAAAGTACCTTTGGAGTCTAGCCTTAAAGAGTCATTTAAAAGATATTGGAGTCTTAAAGAGAGTGAAAGTTACGATCTAAAGGCTATTTACAAGATGGAACTGCCATATTTACGATACCTCAACCCAATAAAAAAGTATAAAAAGTTTGTACCTCCTCTTGACATTAAAAAGATAGAGGTGACAAAGATATTTAAAAATAGAGGTGACAAAATTGAAGTTGGAGCCTGGTTATACAATTTTGATGGAGAGAAGAGTTATTTTCACGATATTTGGGTTAAAATGGATGATAAGTGGTACCACCGTTTTATAGATAAGATTCTTCCTTTTTAAAACTTGAAACAAAATAGTGCAAAGATTAGTCTAGTTTAGATATAATCACCTAAAATTTTTTTGCAAAAAGTTTCAAGGTAATGGAAGATTTAATGAGTAAAAAACTACATATTGTCTCGCTAGGCTGTACAAAAAATCTTGTTGATACAGAGGTAATGCTTGGTCGTTTGAAAAATTTTGAGATGACAGATACTCCTGATGAGGCTGATGTCATAATTGTAAATACCTGCGGATTTATAGATTCAGCAAAAGAGGAGAGTATTCAAACTATT
>CAZGCF010000259.1:0-2511 GCA_964524095.1 uncultured Campylobacterales bacterium
GAAGAATCATAAAAGAGACAAGATTAACACTTGCTAAATTTAAAATATATGAGATGGATGCTACTACTAAAATGTCCTCTCCTGAAAACTTTTATCGATTTATGGAGGCTTTGCCTCTTATGCCGTTTGTAATAGAGGCAGATTTTCCAATATCATTTGACTCTGATGGAGATTTAATAAGCGGGGTTTTTCGTATTAAGGTCTTTCATGAAAAGAGAAGGGATCAAAATACCTCATCTTTAAGTAGTGAGAACAATGTTTCAAAGTCTGAAAACTCAAAGAGATAGGGTCTAACTTTAGAGCCTATCTTTAATACTCTGCACTCCTCTTTAAACCATTTAGGCATTTTTACACTTCCTGATCTAATATATGCAGATATAAATACAAATTTTTCACCTATCTCTATGCACCACTCTCCGCCAATAACAGCACTACGGCTACTTAAAATATGTTCACGCTGAGAAGTGCTTGCTACATACCCCTCTCTTTTAAGCAGAGTATCTATATGGTGCATTAAGAGTTTCTCATCATCTACCCTTTTGATGCAGTAAAACTTATTACTTTTAAAGATTATATCTGGAGGTGGAAAATATTTCTCTCTCTCTTGTAGCAAAATTTTAAAGCTTTTAGCAATTCCACTGCTTGACTCTTCCATCAAAAAAGATGAGGCATATTTTCTAAAACGGTTTCTCTTATAAGAGTCAGAGAGGTTTGTGTGATCTAAAAAATATTTTATCTCTTCTCTCTCTAAAAAGTTAAGCAGACTCTTTTTAGGGGTAAAGATGAGAGGTCTAACTATGTTGTAACCATCTTTTTGCTCAACTGTTTGCATTCCGATCAGTTCAGCCAAACCGCACCCTTTGCATAACTGCATTAGACTCCACTCAAGCATATCATCAAGTTGATGAGAAGTTATGAGGTTGTTGTAGCCATACTCCTCTATCAACTCTTCAAAAAATTTGTAGCGAATATTTCGTGCATTGCACTCAAAATTTTTACCCCTTAACTCTACTTCAAGATGGTGGCACTTTTTGCTATCGCGATTTGCAAGTTGAAGTGCATACTCTACTTCATCTTCACTCTGCTCTCTAACTTTATAATTTACTATTGCAATATCAAACTCTATACTCTCCTCTTTTAGAAGGTGGTAGAGTGCAGTAGAGTCAACTCCTGCCGAAAAGGCGAGAAGATTCTTTCTATCTTTTAAAATCTTTAAACAAGAAGGCTCAAGAAGCATTTAAAATTTTACCAATTAATTGATTCCCTACAGACTCTGTAACTAAGACTTTGTAGAGTCTGCCAAACTCTATACCTTCAACTTCACTGTCATTAATTAAAATAGTTCCATCTATCTCTGGCGCCCAAATTAGAGGTCTGGCTGATAGAAGGTACTCATGCTCTTCACTTGGACCCTCAACAACCATCTCTAAACTCTTTCCTACCATTTTATCAAGTGAGTTTTTAGTAGTTACCTCTACAATTTCACCAACTTTTTCTGCTCTTTCGTGTATGGTCTCTTCATCTATCTTTGGATGCAGTTCATATGCAGATGTCCCCTCCTCATCTGAATACTCAAAAATATTAACACGATCAAAACCAAACTCTTCAATATAATTGCAAAGCTCTTCAAACTCCTCTTCTGTTTCAGTTGGAAAACCGACAATTACACTAGTACGCACAAAACTGTTTGGTACACCCTTCATAGCATCAAGTAGAGTTTTGATCTTCTCACTGCCAATTCCGCGCTTCATTGCTTTGAGTACTCTATGGTTTATATGTTGTATTGGCATATCAAAGTAGTTTTGGAAGATTTTAGAGGCAGCTATGGTATTGATTAGTTCTATAGAGGTAGTACTTGGATATAGGTATAAGATTCTAGCACTCTTTACGCCATCAATCTCTTCAATAGCTTTTATTAGATCGATCAATCCATCACTCTTTCCAAGATCTCTTAAGTAACTGCTAGAGTCTTGAGATATAAAGCTAAAATCGTAAAATCCTTGTGCTGTAAGTCTCTTTACCTCTTTAACAACACTCTTTAGTGTTCTTGAGTGAAGCTTCCCTTTAAAGCTTGGAATGGCACAGAAACTGCAAGTCTGATTACACCCTTCAGCCAGTTTTACATATGCATGATAAGTTGAGCCTGTAACAATCCGCTCATGATTCTCATCTGCCAGAAAGACGTGGGGAGTAAAATGGCTTTTTCGCTTTGCAATAAGCTCATCTATCTTGTCATAGTCACCAACACCTGTAAAGATGTCAACTTCAGGCATCTCTTTTTGAAGTTCCTCTTTGTAGCGTTCACTCAAACAGCCTGCCATAACAAGAAGAGACTCCTCTTTTCGTACCTCATGCAGATTTAAAATAGTTTGAATACTCTCCTCTTTTGCTGAATCTATAAATCCGCAGGTATTTACTATTATGACATCAGCCTCATCAGGAGAATCTGTCATCTCTAAATTTTACATACGACCAATCTATACCTCTGTATCAACAAGATTTTTTGTACAG
>CAZGCF010000260.1:0-2504 GCA_964524095.1 uncultured Campylobacterales bacterium
ATGCTGCACAACAAAAATCAAATGATAGCTGTGGGTGTAGTCACTAATTTAATCTTATTTAAAAAAGTCTCATTAATTAAGCTATTTTGATTCATTATACAACTTACAATATCTTGGAGGAAATTGTTGTGTTTAGTTTGTTCAAGAATATTATTAGCTTCTATATTGATGGATTTCGTTCAATGCATTTAGGAAAAAAATTGTGGGCTATTATTTTTATAAAGGTTTTTATACTCTTTGTAATCATAAAGTCACTATTTTTTCCTAATATATTGAAAGAGAATTTCAAAAACGATCAAGAGAGAAGCAGTTATATTCTTGAGCAATTAACACAAAATCCACAATAGGGAGGAAAGATGGAAAATATGGATGTGTTGACTGATTGGTCACGCGCTCAGTTTGCGCTAACAGCGCTATACCATTGGCTTTTTGTACCATTGACACTTGGTTTGACATTCATCGTCGCAATAATGGAGACGATCTATGTCAAGACAGGAGATATATGGTGGAAAAATACAACTAAATTCTGGATGGGACTGTTGGCAATCAACTTTGCTATTGGTTTGGCAACTGGTCTTATTATGGAGTTTGAGTTTGGAACCAATTGGTCTAACTACTCTTGGATTGTTGGTGATATATTTGGGGCTCCATTGGCTATTGAAGGTATTATGGCATTCTTCTTAGAATCAACATTTTTTGCTGTAATGTTCTTTGGGTGGGATAAGGTAAGTAAAAATATGCACCTTCTCTCTACTTGGCTTGTTGCAATCGGCTCAAACCTTTCAGCTCTATGGATTTTGGTAGCAAATGGTTGGATGCAAAATCCTGTAGGTATGAAGTTTAACCCTGATACTGCTAGAAATGAGATGGTAGATTTTTGGGAGGTTCTTTTCAATCCAAATGCATATAGTAAATTTTTACATGCCATAAGTAGTGGTTATGTTCTTGCCTCTTTGTTTATTATAGCTATTAGTAGTTGGTATATTCTTAAACGTCGTGAAATAAAGTTTGCTAAAAGAAGTATTGTTGTTGCAGCAAGTTTTGGTTTGATCACATCTCTGTTTATGTTGGCAACTGGAGATGAGTCTGCTCATAGAGTAGCACTTAATCAACCAATGAAGTTAGCCGCTATGGAAGGAATTTACAAAGGTAGAGATCACGCTGGTATTGTAGCGGTAGGTATGTTAAATCCTGAAAAAGAGATTGGAGATGATAAAGATACTTTCCTTTTTGATGTTGAGATTCCATATGCTCTATCTTTTTTAGGTTACCATAAAGTTGATGCTTATGTTCCAGGTATTGATGATCTTGTATATGGAAATGAGAAGCTTGGAATTATGAGTGCAGATGAAAAGATTCAAAGAGGTAAAGAGGCTGTCTCTGCATTAACAGTATATAAAGAGGCTAAAAAAGCAGGTAATGAAGAGTTAGCTAAATCTGCTCTAAATAGATTTGAAGCAAATAGTAAATATTTAGGTTATGGCTATCTAAATGATCCAAAAGATATTGTTCCAAATGTTCCTATGACATTCTACTCATTCCATGTAATGGTAGGTTTAGGTAGTTGGTTTATTCTACTCTTTATCATAATTCTATATCTTGCTATGACAAATGAGTTAGATAAGAAAAAAAGAGTTCTTTGGGCTGCTGTTATCTCTTTACCACTAGGGTATATAGCACAAGAGGCTGGATGGATTGTTGCTGAAGTTGGCAGACAACCTTGGGCTATTCAAGATATGCTTCCTGTAGGTATGGCAACATCAAATATGGCATCTAGCAATGTCATAATAACTTTCTGGATGTTTGCAATTCTGTTTACAGCTCTGCTTATAGCAGAAGTAAAGATTATGGCAAAACAGATCAGCATCGGACCAAAGGAGCACTAAAATGTTTGAAAATCTATCTTTTTTAGCTTTACAAGAGTATTGGTGGTTTCTTGTAGCAGTATTGGCAGCTCTTTTTATATTAATGACATTTGTACAGGGTGGACAGACTCTACTTTATAAACTTGGTAAAACTGAAGCAGAGAGAGATGTTCTTGTAAACTCTCTTGGGCGTAAATGGGAGCTTAGTTTCACCTCTTTAGTAATGTTTGGTGGAGCATTATTTGCAGCTTTTCCACTCTTTTACTCTGTTAGTTTTGGTGGAGCATATTTTGTATGGATGGCTATACTATTTTGTTTCATACTTCAAGCAGTAGCTTATGAGTATAGAAAGAAGCCTGACAATCTATATGGAGAGAAGACATTTGAGACTTTTATGTTTATCAATGGAAGTTTGGGCGTTATCTTAATAGGTGCCGCGGTAGGAACACTTTTTACTGGTGGAAACTTTATTGTAAATGAGATGAATCTATCTCGTTGGACAATGGCATCTTATGGTCTTGAAGCAGTACTTGATCCATTTAATGTAGCATTTGGTCTAATGCTCTTTTTCCTTGCAAGAATACTTGCAAGCCTATACTTTATCAACAATATAGATGAAGATACAATAGTAACTAGAGC